>JBAWWV010000001.1:0-56873 GCA_037146575.1 Alcaligenaceae bacterium
GATCCTGAGTCGCCAAACTCATGTCGTAATCATCGCGTCCGACCAAGTGACTGGCGTAAAGGCCAAAGCGACCCTCATAGGCTAGGCGGGTTCCGGTGTAGCCGTGGCGTCCTAGCGTCGCGGCAGTGACACCCGCGTAGCCTGCCCAACCAGGGTGCATACGTTTATTCCAGGCACCATCATTTAAAAATTCTAGACTCCCTGAGGCCACCGACAAGGCAAGGCCCTGTGCGTCGATATACTGCCTCTCGTTGAGCCCCAACAACCAACCCGAAACCATCGTGCAGCCGAAGGTGCCGATGAGCCCAGTCGGATGAAACCCGATTTGATGGAACCCCCCTTTTGCAACGGATCCCAGCCTGGTCGCAATTTCAACACCCAACACAAATGCGGTCAGTAAGTCATCACCGCTTTTGTTGTGGTGAGCGGCCATCGCAAGCGCAGTCGGTAAGGTTGAAGTGGTGGCATGAATCACACCTTGCGCAGGCGTATCGTCATAATCCAGTCCATGAATCAAAATGCCGTTCATTAAAATTGAATTTCGAAGGTCAAGACGTTTGTCAGATCCCAAAACAACCGAACGACCTCCTGAATTCAATTCGCTGATCGCCGCCATGGCACGTTTTGAAAAATCGTAACCGTGCGATGCCACCGCAATCCCAAAGGCATCTAACATCAGCAGCTTGGCGCGCTCGCGAACCGAAGCCGGAATATCACTCGCTTTAAAATTGACTGCAAAGTTTGCAAGTTGTTCCGAGATGGCTTGGCCAGCAGCGGGTGAGGTTGGTTGTTGTGTCATTGTCTTGATCTCGTGTTAGTCACGCTTGTTGTGTCAGTTGTAAGCGTCTTGGTCTTGGTCTTGGTCTTGGATTAGTGAAACTTATTGCGTCAATGTCGCGACTCGAATTAGTCAACTTTGGCGCCAGAGAGTTTCACTGCAACCGCCCAGCGCTTGAGTTCTTCTTCAATGAAGCTGCGAAATTCAGTGGGTGTGTTGCCAACCGGCACAGCGCCTAACGCGCCCAACTTGGCGGCAAAGTCTTTTTCACGCAACGCACTCATCGAGATCTTAGAAAGTGTTTGGATAACGGACTCGGGAGTTTTTGCTGGCGCCACCAAACCGATCCAGGCAACAGCCTGAAATCCCGGATAGCCAGACTCGGCCACGGTTGGGATATCAGGCGTTGCATCCGCGCGCTGGGCACTTGAGACAGCAATTGCACGCAGGCGCCCCGATTGAATATGAGGGATTGCGCCCGGACCCGTCTCAAACATCGCCGAAATGCGCCCAGCCATCAGATCAGTCAACGCAGCAGGGCCACCTTTGTAGGGCACGTGGGTCATATCTATATCAGATGCCTGTTTGAAGAGCTCCATAATGAGATGGTTCGTCACGCCACTGCCGCCCGAGCCATAATTGATTTGGCCCGGACTTTTCTTAGCGAGTGCCACCAGATCTTTTACCGTTTTAATCGGCAGATCAACATTCACCACGAGATACTGAGGCACGATTGCGATCAAACTGATCGGTGCAAAATCGCGCAACACGTCATAGGGCAGATCTTTGTACAGCGCTGGGTTGACCGCAAGCGTTGCGCTCGAACCCATCATGAGCGTCAAGCCGTCAGGGACCGCTGCTGCGACAATTCGACTGCCTAATATTCCAGAGGCACCGGCTCGGTTGTCTACGATAAAGCTCGATCCCGGAATATTATCTGCAAACTTTTGCGCCATGTAACGCGCCACCACATCGGTCGCCTGTCCCGGCGGAAATCCAACAATCATTTTTACCGGACTCTCTGGGTACTGTGCGTTGCTAATGCAGGCGATCAAGGTCAAAAGTCCTGCGCCAATAGCCCGTGTGGCTCGTCTTAGAATTTGCATGTTTGTCTCATTGTTTTTTGTTGAAAATCGAGACGTTAAGCATCTAGATCTCGTCATTTTTTAAGCGTGACACCTTGAGCGAACTAGTTTCGGTCGCGAGCTACGAGCGATTTAATCACCCACACCGTGACCTCGCTTAGGGATGAGGGCAGACCGGACGAAGTTCATAATTTCAACTCCATTTTGATTAAAAGCCCGCGTCTTAACTGTCACAATCCCCTGAGTCGGACGACTCTTAGACTCGCGAACTTCAAGCACTTCAGATTCAGCGTACAGCGTATCGCCCGCAAAGACCGGTGCTGTCAGGTTGATTTCTTTCCAACCAAGGTTTGCCACCGCCTTGCCGCTGATGTCGTTAACGGTCATCCCCAAGACAATCGCAAGGGTGAGTCCACTGCTCACAAGCAATTTGCCAAATTCGCTTTTTTGAGCGAAAGCAGCATCGCAATGCATGGGATGAAAATTCATCGTCAGCAACGAAAAATGGATGTTGTCGGCATCGGTCAAGGTGCGACCGGGCCGATGCTCGTAAACGGCCCCCAATTCAAAATCTTCGAGATATCGGCCATAACTCGCTTGATAGCGCTTGTGACCTACCGTCTTAATCTCCATGGCTCGCCTCTTTGTCCGGTTTATTTGTTTGTCCGGACAAAGTGTCGCTTAAAAGACTCGAGGCTGTCAACTGAGCCCTAGTGGCTCAGGCGAGCCCTGCGGCCACCACCAGTGCAGGCATATCAAAGCGTCCCTGTCGCAAATATTTGGGACGCCAGTTGGTGTCTGCGTGCAAAATACTCTTAGAGTCATTTTTCAACATCGCGATAAAACTTTGGGCGACCAATTGGCCTCCGACTGGTCCTAGACGCGTCGGCACGGCATTACGCGCCTCGTCTGACTGATTGCTCATCTTTAAGACTTTTTGCGTCCAAACGTGTTGTGCCTCTGCCAAGACATAAAACCACAGAGGTGCAGCTTGACTAAAACTGGCACCATAATCTGCGATCGAACGATTGGCTTTAAGCCCTTCAAGAGTCGCTTTGCCAACTTTTAGATCCTGCGTATCGATAGGCACTAAACCCATCGCCCGTGCCACTGCCTGACCGCTTGGAAGGCCATCTTGTACACCACGCATTAGGTTACGGTAGGCGAGGTTCGCGACTTGACCGCTTCTCGCTACAGGCATCCCATCTTTATCACGACGCATTGCACTGCTATCGCCCGCGGTTGAAAACTCAGGCAAGAAAGCCAAGGGGTTGGTCAAGGCTGTGTCGATCTTGTAAGAGGCCTGTACCCGCCGCGCCCCTTGGGCAACCGCGCGGTAATCAAGCTTGTTATCAATTTCAAAATAAAGCTTCCAATCAACCGCCCACTCTGCAGGAAACTCTCTAAAGCCATTTAAACCCGCGTAATAGGACGCTGCAAAAATCTGTCTGCGTCCGCTCAACGCTGGGTTAGTCATCAACTCTTGCTCGGTACCCCGCATCTCGGTATTCAGTCGGTACACGGGTCGAATAAGCGAATGACCGAAGCGATACGCGGCGTCGACAAACTCAAGGGGTATCTGTCCCGCCGACAGTTGCTTGGCAAAGGTCAACTCAGCTTGCGTGCGATTCACCTTACCGCCCTCACCAAAGCCTGGCAGCAAGCTGGCAACCGGCTCTGATCCGAGTAGCTTAGGCAAGAAGTCGGTGAGAATCATCCACTGATAATGCAGCGTCACAATTTGGCGCAACTGCTCAAAGCTTGCGCGAGGGTGATCCGCGGCCACCTTATTATGAAACGCTACAAATACACCATGCATCTGACTGACCAGCACATTCTCGTCGTTGCGCTTGTCGCCCAAGATGGCACGCCCTTTCAGTCGAGGATGATCATGAGCACCGCAAGCAACACCCGCCTGGTTTAATGCACGCCCTTCCAAAAGTCTACGCCCATCGTCCTGATATAAATAAGGCTGGTCTGCCGGACCACGTCCGTAGACACAATCAAGATCAAAACTCGCCGTACGCAGATTGTTAGTCGGCATGCCACTGACCAGCGGACCAAAATGTTCAATAGGATTCAGGGTTAGGTCATGGTCAATAAACTGTCCTAAATAGCTATACCCTGCAGATATGCCAAAATTTTCTTCGTCATCCAGTTCGTTCTCGGGCGTAGCTGTGATCACGAGGTGCCCTTGAGCATCCCGCAGAGGTTTGCCATCACTTTGTTTGAGTATTTCGGGCTCAGCCGACATTCCAATAAGCTCCGCTCCATCACCCATGGCGAGCCGCTTCAAGTCTTCTGAAGCGAATTGAGCAGCTGGCAGTTTCGGAAACAAGCGCGCGTAGTCAGCCGCGGAGGGTTTGGCCACAGACAACGCTGGCAAAGGCTGCGCTTTCGCTAAAGCTGTTGTCGTCACAAACGCGGTGCCAGCCTTAAGCAGTGCGCGTCGACTAATTGTATGGGTCAACATGATCAGGTACTCCTATGAGATAAACAGCCAAACAATACAAACTTGAAATGAAGCCAAATTGAGTAAATCGTGTAGAAATTGTGAAGAACTGAGGCTAAAACTCCATATGCAGCCTCAATGAATAGACGTTGACGGGCCCGCGATCCGCGTTATAGCAAGGGTTGTTGATACGCTGATAATCAAGCGTTGCCCAAAGCCCCTTTCTAACCTGTGCGCTATAAAAAGCCTCAAAGATTTGCTCTTTACGCGGGTTGGTTAACTGCCCATCGCCACAAAAAAAACCTTGCCCACCTGCATTCAGATATTCAATATGGGCACTTGAGATACCGTTGATTGCAACCCCCAGCCCAACAGTGTCGTTGGGCCGCGACCAGCTAGAGCCTTTGATTGAGACCCCAAACGAAAGAGAGTTATCGATTTGCGCAAACGAATAGGCCTCGGCCGCACCGTTGTTTTTGCTGTAGCGGGCGAAGACCCCAATATCGTCGCTCAGCGCCTGCTCAAGACTGATACCAAAGCCCGACTTCACCTGGTTAGTTCGAACATTCGCAACGTCTGGCGTACCGCCATAGGCCTGACTAAACGCCACCGCGTCTGACCAGCTACCCATGTTTGCCTGATTACGAAAGAGCAACAGTCGCAAGCGCCCGGGTTGGTCACCCAAACGATGGGCGTGTTCCAGTTCGAGATTGTCACCAAAGCTTTGCGAATAATTGCCGTTGAGCTGCAAACCGTTCGACTCCACCGGTAACAGCATGCGCCCAAGTCGAAACGCCCAATCGTCGTGGTAGTACTCAAACACCAGCCCTCTGGTATACCCGCGAGCATCGGCAGGCATTTCCCACGCACCATAATCCATCAGTGACCAATTTAAAAAATTGATGCGAGGATCGTGGGCATACGTGTTTTGATCAAAGATATCCGTCGCAGCAAAGACTCCAGCTGTGATGACCAGCCGACGCTTATCCACCGACCCAGCAAATTGATTAAAAGCCGCCTCTTGCTCAAGCGTGCCGCCACCAAAGCCAAAAGTCTGACGCACAAAGCGTCGTGACCAGTAAGCTGTCGGATCCGTGCTGCCCGCCTTTTGAGCCTCTCCGTTGGTCATGCCACCCAAGCCTCGCAAGCCCGAGAAAGGCAAGCCCTGCGTCACTTCTGGGTCCACAAAAAACTCAGTGCCTTTCCAGGGTCGAAAGCCTAGAAATGCCGTTGCACTGAGTGTGTAACCAATCTCTTGGTTGGGTGACAAACTGCTAGGCCCGTCATAAAACGACCCAAACTGTGGGTGCTTCTGCCAGACATAAGTACTTTGGATGTTGGCTGTGAAATGCTCAAACGGCTCAGCCTCTTGGGCAGAGGCTAGCGACATCGCTAAGGCGATTAGTAAAAACCCAAAAATCACCAGATGGCGATCGATAAAGTTTCTGAACATCTTGCGCTCCTTGATCTGTAGATTCAGATCAAAGATACGCAGGGCTTATGAAGCCAGTTTGAACAAAAAATGGAGAAATTGTGAAGTGCTAAAGGCGCTACGGCCTTACCGCTAAATCTCTAGGCGGTAACCGATTCCATACACCGACTGAATTAAGTCGAGCTCAGGAAAATATTGTGCGATTTTCTTTCGAATATTTTTGACATGGCTATCGATCGTACGATCAAACACATCTTTTTCACCCGAAAAAACGTCAAGCAACTGCGCGCGAGACCACACGCGTCCAGGCTTTGCACCTAACGCAGCCACCAACTTAAATTCTGACGGAGTCAGATCGATTTTTTTACCGTAAAGTCGCAAAACGAAAGAGTCGTGATCAATTTCTAAGGGCGTCTTGCCCTCTTGACTGGATCCTTCACTAGGCGCATGCCGACGCAAGACGGCCTTGACACGAGCAACAACTTCTCGTGGACTAAATGGTTTGCAGATGTAATCATCAGCGCCTAACTCAAGACCAATCAGACGATCAATTTCTTCGACTCGGGCTGTCATCATAATAATCGGGATAGCAGAGACTTTTCTAATCGCACGGCATAATTCAAAACCATCTGCCCCCGGCAACATAACGTCAAGCAAGATCAATGCAAAGCGAGCTGTTTCTATGAGCGACTGAACCTCATTGCCGTCGACTCGATGCTCAGTCTCAAAGCCATCGCGCTTAAGGTAATCAACCACAATCTCTGCGATCGCAACCTCGTCTTCAATAATCAGAATTTGTCCTTTCGCCGTACTCATATATTGACCTCTAGCAAGGGAAAGCTCAGACGAACTTTCAAGCCACCCAATTCTGACGCAAAAGCTTCAATTGACCCTTCGTGCGCCGTCGCGATCGACTTGCAAATCGCCAGGCCTAACCCTGACCCGCCCGTCTCACGCTGACGCGAACTGTCGGTTCTAAAAAACGGATCAAACAACGAAGCTAGTGCAGTGACTTCAACACCCGGAGCGCTGTCTTCTATATAAATCTCGATTGATGTTGCAACGATTTTTGTCTGAAGGCGTACCACCCCACCCGCATCGGTATAACGCAACGCATTTTCAAAAATGTTTGCAAATAACTGTCGCAGGCGACTCGCATCCCCAAACACTAGCGCCTGCCCTGCGTAGATACGCTCAACCGAGAGGTGCCGGGCCGCAAAACGATCAGAAAAAGCATTGGCTGAATCATCAAGCAAGCTAAGCACATCGACAGCCTCTTTTTTAAATGCAAGTGCCCCGGAGTCCGCACGCGCCAAATCGTTCAGGTCACTCACCAACTTAGTCAGGCGCAACGTTTCTTTATGCAGCACCTCAAACTCAGCGCGACTTGGCGCCCGGACTTCGTCAATCAGCGCCTCGATATGTGCACGCAAAATTGACAACGGCGTACGCAATTCATGAGACGTCTGAGCCACCCACAGCCGACGATTATTCTCATGCTGCTCAAGAGCGTGCGCCAGACGATTAAAGTCGCGTACCAAATCGCCAAATTCGTCATGACGCTCGCCCGCGATCCGCGCCGTGTATTCGCCCGAGGCTAAGCGCCGAGTTCCTAAAGTGACTTGCCTTAAGATCGAGGTAAAGTGTCGTGCTAACAGCAAGGCAGCTATCATCGAGACAAGCAGTGCTAGCAATGCCACGATCAACACCATGTTAATACTGTGATCGACAAATGATCGGTCCATCGTGCTCGCAGCAGCAGTGACAACCAAACCAAGTTGCCCCACAGGTTTTTGCTCATTCATCAGCACACGCATGACCACCGTATCGGTCGCCGCAGCTCGCATACCTGCCAAATAACGACCCTCACGGTCCATGAGAACGTAGCGGCGCGCGGCGATCATCTCAGCCGTTTCAGGCTCAGGCACAAGCGCTTTTTCGGGTGGAGCTTGAATCACCTGTGATGAAGTCGACGGAACTGGAGGTGACTGCACCGACGGCGCAGGCTGCACAATAGAATTGGCGGGCGGCGCAGCAGGGCGTTGAGGCGAGGCGATAGGCGCTGAGGCTGGCGGTACTGGTCGTTGCGCAGGTGTCGATGGGCGTTGTGCTGCGTTAGGTAAGTTGCCCGACTCGCTGCCCGATGAACGCCCTTGACTTTGGCCCGTGCGGTTTGGTCGTGCAACCAACCCTTCAGGTGACATCAAACAAGTTGAGCGCAAGATGCCATCGCGCGTACGATGCCATACCTCATCACCTTCGTTTTTGCCACGACAGTCATCGTAAGCGCTTTGCGGCGCACGATAATTTGGATCGGATGGCGGTGCTGGCGAACGCTGATTTAGGTCTCGACCTGTTGAAGGCGGACGCGAGTCACCTTGGGTAAATTGCGTGCGAATAAGCACAGCTTGTTGCGACGACAGTACCGCAACCCGATGGCTAGCCTCCCAATCATCGATCGCTGCATGTCGCTCAACCCGCAACCGAGGATCGACAAAATCAGAAACTCGATCCGACTGAATAAAACTAGTCCATGCTGCGGGGTCATCTTTAAACAAGGTCCAGTTACCACGCGCCGCATACACATCCTCTAAGCGCTTGACTAAGCCACTTTGACGATTCAACTCTGCCTGCGCCAAGTAGGTCGAAAAGCCTTCCCTCAAACTCCAGGTCGTTAGCCCAACGATCAGTCCGATAACGATCAAACTCACCAAAAGGACGGACAAAAAAAGCTTGTGGCCAACAGTGATTCTCAATGCAACCTCTCGAGTCTATTACTCTACGATTTGCGAAAGCCTAAGCTGCCGTGGTTAGTCTTAGCTTGCGATGCCGTAGCCATTGGGTCACAAGAACCAAGCCAAAGCCCACGAAACCAATGATATCGGTCAACCCTGAGGGGTACGCCAACGCCACGCCAGCGACAACCATTACCGCTCGCTCGATCACGTTCGTCTTTTCAATGAACCATCCTTGTAAACCGCCAGCCAAACAGATCACGCCAACCACGGCGGTGACGCTTGTCCAGGCGATTTGCATCCAGTCGGCTTGCATCAATCCTTTCATTGAACCCATCAACAGCAGTCCAGTCCCCGTTTGATCCAGCGTAAACATGAACGGTACCAAAATAGCTGGAGCGACGTATTTCCAGGTTTGCAACGTCGTCTTATACGGGTCACCTTTACAAATCGCTGCCGCAGCAAACGGCGATAGTGCAGTGGGCGGCGATACCTCAGAGAGCACCGCATAATAAAAAATGAACATATGCGCGGCAAAGGCAGGAACGCCTAAGTTAATCAGTGCAGGGGCTGCGATGACTGCGCAAATAATATAAGACGCCGTGACGGGGACCGCTAGGCCTACCACCCAAACTACAAGCGCGGTAAAAATGGTGGTTAACAACAACGAACCACCTGCATACTCAATCACAATTGAACTGAATTTCAAACCAAGCCCAGTCAGCGTGACAGTGCCAACAATCAAACCGGCTCCTGCGCAGGTCACAGCGATCGCCAATACGCCCGTCGTACCAGACGCTAAGGCTTTGGTGAGGTTAGACCGATACAGACCAGCGACAAAAGGCTCTTTGCCAGTGAGCCAATCCCACGACAGGATCGCAGTGTCCCGACGCAACATGCTGCTGGCTGCGGATACGACGGTAGCCCAGAACACTGACATCACAGGCGAGAAGCCATACAACATAAACACTACGATCGAAATCAACGAAAAGAAATGAAACCAGTATTTCTTGGTGAGCGACCACGCACCTTCGGCAGAGGCGAAGTGAATATTTTTCATGCCATATTTGCGCACATCAATTTCGACCATCACAAACAAGCCAAGATAAAACAGGATGGTTGGGATGCATGCCATCAGCAATACATCGAGATAAGAGATCTTTAAAAAATCAGCGATTAAAAAGGCAGCAGCGCCAAGTACGGGCGGTGAAATAATCGCCCCCAAACCCCCCGCAGCCAGCAAACCGCCAGCGGCATTACGCTCGTAGCCGACTTTTTCGAGCATTGGCGCCGCGACAGAACCGACAGTCACTGTTGTGGCCACACCCGATCCCGAAGGGCCACCTAGCAAAAACGAAGACAACACAATGGTTCTACCAACGCCAGACGACTTACCACCCATCGCTGCAAACGAAAAATCAATAAAGAATTTACCCGCACCAGTGAACTGCAAAAAAGCGCCAAAGATCGTGAACAAAATAATCAAGGTTGCCGAAACATCGACAGCGGTTCCGAAGATACCTTCGAGCGTCATATACATATAGCCTACCAAGCGATCGATTTCGTAGCCCTTATGTGTCCAGGGTGCTGGCAGATAATTGCCGAGCAAGGCATACAACAAAAACGATGCTGTAACGATCACAAGAATCATGCCGTTGGTGCGCCGAACAGCCTCTAAAATCATCAGAATAAAAACAACCCCTACTATGACATCGAGTTGGTTAGGGGCCGTATTACGGTCTGCGAAGTCATCGCCTCCGCTCAAAATGTAGTAAACAATGTAGAGCGCCAGCAAAGAAAAAACGATGTCCCACCACATCAACCTATTTTTAAAACGCGCAGTCAGCGGAAAACTCAAATACACTAAAAATAAAACGAGCCCCACATGAATCGTACGTAACTCTTGCGTGGGTACGATCGAATACGCGGCATACAGGTGAAACAGCGACAGGCCAACCGCCACCAGTGTGATGAATACCGCGAGCCAGCCTCGGTAATCGTTTGAGTCGCCCTCTTCTTGCTTAATAAATGCATCGAGTTGCTCTTGCGTTGCCGCATCGATAGAGGATTGGCTCATATCTTTATCCATTAGTCATCAAACTGGTCGCGGAGAATAATCAAGCACTTGGCGATCGCCCAAATAAGCGATCGGACGCTCAGTCGATTTTGATACCCTGCTCTGTCAAGTACTTAATTGCACCCGGATGAAAAGGGATTGGTGTGGCTGCTTGTTTCTGATCTTTCAGTGCAAGCGTGGCGTACTCTTGATGAGTGCGCACCAACTCAGCTTTGTGATCAAACATCGCCTTGACGATTTTATATGCCTCATCATCACTCATTTTTGAACTCGAAATCAAGATATTCGATACCGAGGCCATTTGATTATCTTTAGCCATACCACTGTAGGTAGCCATTGGGATCACATCTTTAAAATATAAATCGCCATATTTTTTATTCATCGCCTCGACTTCTGTCGCATGATCGATCATGACGATTTTCATGCCAGGGCTGTTGGCCAAGTCAGTCACCGCCGCCGTGGGCAAGCCTCCGACCCAAAAAAACGCATCGATCTTGCGATCTTTAATCGCATTGACAGATTCGGCCACGCTCAGACGCTCACGCTTGAGATCTTTATCTTTGTTTAGGCCAGCTGCCTCGATCAAACGAAATGCCATCACTTCTGTTGCGCTACCTGGCGAACCGGTACTGACACGCTTGCCTTTCAAATCAGCCATTGTCTTGATGTTGGTGGATTCAACCGTCACGACATGCATACGGTTTGGATACAAAACCAGCAAGGTACTTAGGCCAACTTTTTTACCGACAAACTTTCCCTCACCTACCAAAGCATCTTTGGCCGCATCCGACATAGAAAAAGCAATATACGGCTTTCCTGAGCCAATCAAATTAAGGTTGTCGACTGAGCCTCCCGTCACCTCAGCGGTTGCAGACATGCCAGCAACCTGCTTTGACAGCACCGCGGCTAGACCACCACCCATTGGGTAATACACACCACCAGTACCGCCTGTGGCAATTGATATATTTTGTGCCTGCACTCCCGTACCAAGCAGAGCGAATACTATCGCTAGTATTTTGATTAGCTTCATTTGAGATCTCCGAAACGTAACAATAAATGATGCTGTCAGCGCAAAAACCAACAGCTCAGACGACACGCTACCCAACTTACTCTTTATAACTGGCATCAGCCTTATCTAGTTGACGCAACATTGCCGGCCATTCAAGAACACCGTAGCGGCGCGTCACACTTGGGTTCCATTGCGCGTTTGCCTTTGCCACGACATCGGCGGGCGGGATGATCAATTCAGCGTTGCAGGCCATCGCGTCGACCTGAACCTTACACGCGAGCTCAAGACGATAGATGCTGTTAAACGCCTCAGGGATGGAGGGCCCTAAAGCTAATAACCCGTGATTGTGCAAAATCATCACCTCAGCATCACCTAAGTCACGCTGCAGACTCTTTTGTTCTGATAGATCAACCGAGATCCCTTCAAAGTGGTGATAAGCGACTTTAGCAAAACGTGTCGCCGTTTGTGTCAGCGGCAACAACCCGCATTTCAATGTCGAGACCGTCATGCCAGCACGCGTATGGGTATGAATAATACAAGCCGCATCAGGGCGAGCAGAATGTATTGCACTATGAATCACAAAACCCGTACGGTTGATTCCGTAATCTTCATTCGGACGATCAACAATATTCCCATCAATGTCAATTTTTATCAGACTTGAGGCTGTAATTTCGGTGTACAGCAGGCCGTAAGGGTTGATGAGATAGTGATTGGGCTCGCCTGGCACCATTGCTGAAATATGATTCGCAATCATGTCGGTCATACCATAGAGTGCAACAAGGCGATAACAGGCGGCAAGTTCGACGCGCGTCTGCCACTCTTGTGCACTCACACGAGCTTTGAGAGGGCCGGGAAGGATTTTGGCTGCAGTACTCATCATTATTGGCGAAACGGCATTCATGTGATCTCCTGATTTTTATTTAGTATTGTTACGTTGCGTTACGGTTAAGAGCTTGCCTAATTCAGAAACGTCGTCGAGTCGTTCGATCTGCATGACCATGTCATGCACGAGTTGAGCGCGTGTGCCCAGTACCTCTTTCGTGTGAGCAAAAAACTTTTCAATAATTTCGCTGCTTTGCAGAGGCCATTCTGGTTCGCCACGTGCGTTTTCAACCGCGTGCTTAAAAACCTTGCCGTTCAACAATTCGATCTCGATTGTCGCTGCGCGTTTTTCAGGATAACCGACATCCAGTTCAGGGTTAGCCGTTACTTGAATTTTTTTCATCAACTCGCGTACCGCAGACTCTTGTAGTCGCGCGTCTGTGTATTGAAAAATCGATGCGCTACCATGCAATAGTGCGACAGCCACAGAGAACCCGATACTAAATTGCGTCTGTTCGGCATTCACTGGCGCCTCAATCGAAGCAGCCAGTGTCACGGTATCTACGGCAATGCGCATCGCGACGATTGCAGAGGGGTCAATCTGCTCTTGCCTCACGACTTCTAACGCCACATCAAGCGGAGCATGATTACCTCGACAACCAGCATGCCGCTTCAAATACGTTTCAGAAATCCTGTACTCGCTTCCAAGCCCAAGCAGGGCTGTTGAACTCGCAGGCGATCCGCCGAAGGCAGGCAAAAACCCTTTTTCAAACACCTCTGAAGCGCCATGTAAACCAGACCGAGCCAGCAAGGCCGCCACGATTCCGCCTTCACAACCGCGTGCAACTTGTAAGGGCTGTGTCGTAGAGCTTTTAAGCGCTTCTTTCATCCCGACACCAAGATTCGCGGCAATGGCCAAGGCATCAGCTGCTTGCGCTGGAGACAACCCAAACAGGCGTGCCACGCCTGCAGCAGACGAGACTCCCGCCAAGATCGCGGTCGGCTGAAAGCCTCGACCAACATTTGCCGGATAGGTGTCGCGGCCGAGTCTTAAAAACACTTCGTAGCCCGCCACAGTCGAGGCGATCAACTCAGCCCCCGAACAGTGCAACGCTTCAGCCTGTGCAAACACAGCTGGAATCACGACCGAGGAAGGATGGCCACCGGTAAAACGTGAGCCATCCTCGAGATACGTTCCGTGCGTGGCGTAAGAATTAGCAAGTGCCGCCTCGCGCGCACTCGCCTGACAAGATAGCCCCCATACATGCGCCACTTTGGAGTCAGACTCAAAGAGCTCAATCACGGGCCGACTCAAACCGAGTTGTGCTCCTGCAACCCCAACGCCCAACGTATCGAGCAGACGCAATTTAATTGCGCTAATAATATTTTCAGGCAGATCGTTGAACCTCACCTGCGAGACGAATTTACCAAGCCGTGCAGCAATCATGATTATTCAGCTTTCAGGTTCAAATCAACAATGACTTTTTTCCATTTTGCAACGTCGGCGCGTAATTTTTGAGTGAAAGAGGCGGAGCTATCGGCAACAATCTCAGCGCCTTCACTCGCAAATTTTTGACGAATGTCGGGCAAGTTCAGTACCGCCACAATGTCTTTGTTCAATTGCTCAAGGATCGGTTGAGGTGTTTTAGACGGTGCGAAGATACCGTACCAAGTATCGGCTTCATAACCCGCTAAGCCGGCCTCAGCAATGGTTGGAATCTCAGCCGCGACTGCTGGCCGTTTCGCACTAGTCGTTGCAAGTGCTCGCAACTTTCCACTTTGGATATGCTGCAAGACAACAGGGGCATTCGCAATCCAGACCTGCGTCTGACCACCGAGCATATCGGCCATTGCTGGGCCACTACCCTTATACGGAACATGAGTGATCTGAACATCCGCCATGCTCTTAAAAATTTCTGTTGCTAAGTGCGAAGGGCTTCCGTTTCCCGGCGAAGCATAATTTAACTTGCCGGGATTGGCTTGAGCATAAGCGATCAAGTCGGCCATCGTTTTAACAGGGATCGAGGGATGCACGACGAGAATATTAGGTGTGTTCGCAACCATTGTGATCGCAGCAAAATCAATCGTCGAGTCAAAACCTGGATTGGCGTACAAGCTTTGATTGACCGCATGCGTACCCAATACACCAAAGATCAAGGTGTACCCATCAGGCGCGGCCTCAGCTGCAGCCTTCGTTCCGATGTTTCCGCCTGCTCCGCCCCGGTTCTCAACAATGACCGGTTGACCCCATTTTTCTGACAGCTTTTGAGCAATCGGTCTGGCTAAAATATCAGTTCCGCCACCAGGCGGAAAAGGCACGATTAACTTGACGGGTTTATTTGGATAGTCTTGCGCCTGCGCGACAGAACAGCACGCTAGCCATAACGCCGCACATAACCAGACGCTCTTGAGAATCGTTTTCATTTAATTTTCCAAGCCCGCATACGGTCAACCATCTCGGGCGCAGCGCCTAAATAATTTGCGGGGTCGCACAGGCGATCGATCGTCGCTCGATCAAGCTTGCCCGAAATTTTTTCGTCGAGGTACAGCACTTCAGCAAGCTTGAGACCTTTGGTCGCGGCGATCCGACAGGCGTCATACACCACGTCATGCGCAGTTTGGCGCCCGATAAAGGGGGCCAACCCCATCATCACCGCCTCGGCCACGATCAGGCCACCGGATAGATCTAAGTTCTTGAGCATTCGGGCGGTATCAACCTCTAAGCCACTGAGCATAAATTTTGCTTGATGCAACGCCCCCGCAGTCAAAATAAAAGACTCAGGGATTGCAGCCCACTCAATGTGCCAAGGGCCTGTCGCACGCTCAAAGTCTTGCACCATCGCATCGAGTGCCAAGCCGGCGTGCTGGCGCACCGCCTTTGAGGCGCTCAACATCAATTCGCATGAAATCGGGTTGCGCTTTTGCGGCATGGTGCTCGAGGCCCCACGCCCTTTTACGAATGGCTCGAACGCCTCGCCAAGTTCATTGGTCATCATCAACATAATGTCCAAAGCGATTTTGCCTAAAGACCCAGTGACCAACGCCAGAAACTGAATCGTCTCAGTCAACCCGTCGCGGGCAACATGCCAAGTTACGGGGGCCGCCCCAAGCTCTAGCTCGGTCATCAGCGCGGCGTGCACTGCCAGTCCCTGCGAACCTAACGACGCGAGCGTACCCGCGGCACCGCCAAACTGCCCAATTAACACGCGGGGCTTAAGCTGAAGCAAACGTTCACGATGCCGCCTGATCATCAATAACCAGACCGCAACCTTATAACCAAAGGTGATGGGCAATGCATGTTGCAGGTGCGTGCGCCCCGCCATCGGCGCATCACGGTATTGAGCGGCCAATGCATCTAGAATTTGATCAAGTTCATCTAAATCAGTTTCAATGATTTTTAACCCGGCCCTGACTTGCAATACCGTGGCCGTATCCATAATGTCTTGGGTCGTGGCACCCCAATGCAAATACTCGCCCTCGGGCCCGCACATCTTTGATAGTTGGTGCACCAATGGCAAGATCGGATACCCAACAATTTCGGTTTCGCGTTTGAGTTCAACCATGTCCAGCTTGGTCGAATCCGCCTTTTGTGCGATCACGGCAGCCGCTTGCGCCGGGATCACCCCGAGCTTGCCCTGCACTTTGGCCAAGGCGATTTCAGTTTCGGTGTAGCGATACACGGTGGCGGCGTCGTCAAATACCGCCCTCATCGCCGCCGTACCAAACATATCTTTAAAAATTGAAGATTCAAGCATCGAGATTGGCATGGGGGTGATATTCTAAAAAAGAGATGACATATAGTAGGAGGGTGCATTTGCCTCGTCAACGTCGCCGCTCAGCCCCTTGTATTGAGCAACACGGCGTTTACCCTAGTTTGAAGGCCGCCAATTAAGCAAAAGTCGGCAAACAACTAAGCCAAATGCTATAAAGAACGACTAGCACGCCACTTGCTTGGCTATGATTCATGCTTGCTCGACTCTGTCCCCTGCTTGCTCGACTCTGTCCCCTGCTTGCTCGACTCTGTCCCCTGCTTGCTTGACCTTGATCCCGTTACCCTAGAAGACACGACTGCCATGAATGTTCGTTTTGCACACAAGCTGTTGCTATCAGCCGCCCTCAGTACCGCCGCTTTACTTCAAAGTGCGCCAACGTTGGCGCAAGATTACCCCTCACGCAACATCACAATGGTGATGCCCTATGCTGCAGGCGGTCCTGGCGACATCATTACTCGGCTCTTCGCGTCTGCCATGCAAAAGCAGTTAGGCCAAACGATTGTGGTCGATAACCCCTCGGGTGCGGGTGGTAGCATTGGGACCGCCAAAGTGGCTCGGTCCGCGCCGGATGGCTATACGCTACTGATGATTCATATCAGCCATGCCACCAACGTGTTGATGATCAAAAACTTGTCTTATAGCCCGATTGATGATTTTGAGCCGATTGGCTTGGCAACCGTCGGCCCCATGGTGGTCACAGGTCGCAAGGACTTACCCACGAAAGATGCTAAAGAGTTTGTCGCCTACATCAAAGAGAATGGTCTCAAGGTCAGTATGGGCCACGCAGGAATTGGCTCTGCCTCGCATCTTTGCAGCCTCATGTTCATGGACGCCCTAGACGTCAAACTCACGCTTGTGCCCTATAAAGGCGCGGCGCCTGCGATTAATGATTTGATGGGTGGGCAGATTGACATCATGTGCGATCAGACCACGAGTACGCTGCCAGCAATTAGTGGCGGCCGCATTAAGGCCTACGCCGTGGCCGGCACGAAACGACTTCCGGGGCTACCAGACTTACCTGCACTCACCGAGGTTGGCGTCAAAGGCTTTGATATCAGCATCTGGTTTGGCCTATATGCCCCTAAAGGCACACCAAAGCCAATCATTGACAAGCTCTCAGCGGCCTTAGCTGCTGCCGTCGTTGACCCCGACGTAAAAGCCAAACTCGAAAGCATCAGCACAACGGCCGTATCCCCCGACCTGGCGGTACCCGCAAAGCTGCGTGCTCATTTGAAAAATGAGATCGAGACGCTTGGGCCGCTGCTGATTAAATCTGGCATTACACCGAACTGAACATAAGACATCGCAAGGCGCCTCGTTTCCAAGGCGCCCTGCACTGATGCAGCTATCTCAAAGTGGCATCTTGTTTAATTCATTGCGCACAGGCAACTGCTTGAGCAAATCTTCTTTTGAAATCCGCTGCTTCACCTCATAGCGTCCATTTTCAACACGGCTAATGTAGTGATCGAGGATACCCGCGTGATCTTCTTTGCGGATGATCTTATCGCCCTGAGGATGGCCAATCGAGTTTTTCAAGCTCATGCCCTCTAAGGCCTGAATCACGCCTTCAGTATCTTTGCGTGCTTGATATCCAGACGATTCAATTGCCGCCTTTAAGGCAAACAAATCTTCCCAAGATTGCCAAGCATGGCTCTTGGCCATGACGAGTTTTCCATTTTTTTCGCGAGCATAAATGTCATCGACATTCATTGCAGCGATGAACTCTTTATGAAATGCATCATCTTTGTATTTTGCCACGCGAGGGAAATTTTCTAATAGATAAACACCCTCAGCCGCGCCTTGTATCTCATTGGGGTCAATTGCCTCCATGGTGCCATTTACCGAATACATCTTCAGTTTTTTATCTAAGCCCATCGATTTGGCCTGAGTAAAAAAGGCAACTGAGAGCGACCCAAAGAAAATGGAAAACAGCACCTCTGTATCAGCAGGAACCTGCGCAAGATAAGGCACCAAGTCTTTTGCGTCTAGTGGCACCGGTATGCCTTTCAACCAAGTGCCACCTAAGCGCTCGATTACAGCCTTTGCTTCAGCATTGTGACTTTGGCCCCAGGCATAGTCCGCATAGATGACTGTCCATTTTTTTCCTAAGTTTTCAAGCGCCCACGGCACCCCGGCTGCTGCCATCGAGTATGTGTCGCTACCCGTTCTAAAGCTATAGCGCGTCCCTTTTGATCCCGTTGCCTCAGTGGCTTCGCCTTGAGAAAAATAGATAGTCTTAAGTTCTGTCGCAATCGGGATAGAGGCGAGCATCACGCCAGAATGCACCGACCCGACGACAAACTCAGCGTTACCTCGTTGAATCAGATTGCGCAGCTTTCTCGCCCCTGTCGCGGGATTGGACTCAGTATCTTCAGTCAACAGAGTCACCTTACGCTTCGCAATCCCACCCTCTGCATTGATCCGCTCAACGGCTTTTTTTGCACAGACATCGTGCCAATGCCCCCAAGAGGCAAAACCGCCTGTGATCTCAGCATGATGACCAATCACTAATGGACCGCTCGTTTGAGCGTAGAGATCTTTCATGATAGTCATATTGGCTAAGCCTGCCGCCACTCCGCCCTTAAGGGCGAAGCTCAGCAAACTACGGCGACCGGAATTAGGCGATTCTTTGTTTGCGTGATCATCCATGCTGTAGTGCTCCTGTCAGAGTTAAGAGGCTAAATTTTGATATCCAGATGCTCAGAAAGTACTCGAGGGTTGGTCAAAATCGATTCAGTGCTGGCGTTCATGACAATTTTGCCTTTATCCATCACTAGTATGCGCGTGCATAGATCGAGGGCAGTTTTAACGTTTTGCTCAACCAACAGAATTCCAATGCCTTGCGCGTTGATCCTCTTGATTTCGACCCGAATTTCAGACACTAGCTTAGGCATGATCCCTTCGGTTGGTTCATCCAAAATGATCAGCTTCGGTTCCATCAACAAACAACGAGCAATCGACAACATCTGCTGCTCGCCACCTGACAAAGTACCGCCTGGCTGCTCAAGCCTCTCTCTGAGACGAGGAAAACGTTCAAACACATACGCAACTAGGTCAACAGGGGCTTTGTTTTTAACGCCAAGAAATAAATTTTCTTTTACGCTTAAGCTTGGAAAAATACCACGACCCTGGGGTACATACCCGATCCCTAAATGCGGGATTTTATGCGGAGCGAGTGTACCGAGCTCTTGGCCTTGAAACGAGATCGAGCCTTGAGAAGACGTCAACAAGCCCATAATCGTTTTAAGCGTTGTCGTTTTGCCAACGCCGTTGCGTCCAAGAATACCAACTGCCTCGCCTTGCTCAACTTTAAAAGATAGGTCTTGCAAAACATTCACGCGACCATACGACGCGAACACGTTCTTTAGCTCGAGTGCCTGTAGCTTAGTCATGTGCAGGCACCTCGTCAACGCCAAAGTACACCTCTTTGACGCTTTGATTCTCAGCAATTTCGCGTGGAGTTCCGCCAGCAAGCTTGGCACCAAACGCGAGTACTGTAATTTGCTCTGCGAGTTTAAACACCACATCCATATCGTGCTCGATGATCACAACGTGCGTCTGTTTACCGAGACTCGCAATCTTTGTCACGACTTTTTCGGTCTCTTGCGGGCTCATGCCACAAACGGGTTCGTCGAAAAGAATCATACGAGGTTGAGTAATAATTGCCATCCCGATTTCAAGCAGCGCAATATCACCATAAGACAACGTGCCGGCCTCTCGGTCACGAAAGCGCTGAAGCTCAAGCTGCTCAATCACGCTCTCTACCTCTTCTCGCTCGAGACGATAATTTGCAACTTTCTTGAACGGATTCAAATGGCCGCGATGTGCAGACAGCGTAATCCAGAGATTGTCAAAGACTGACATGCTGTTAAACACACTTTTCACTTGCAACGTACGCTTGATCCCGAGTCTTGAAATTTCGTGTATCGGCAAGTTGGTGATTTCACGTTCTTCAAAAAAAATCTTGCCCGAATCAGGTCTAATAAACCCCGAAATCAAATTGAACAGCGTCGTCTTACCGGCGCCGTTCGGTCCGATAATTGCATTGATTTTTCCCGGCATCAACGACAGACTTAAGTCATTGACCGCTTTGACCCCGCCAAATGCCTTAGACAGATTGTCAATTTTCAAAAAGGGATTCATACGCCCCTCTTCTGAGCATATTTTTTCCAAAGTCCGACGATCCCCTCAGGAGCGAAAATAACAATACAAATCGCGAAGCCACCGACAATCAAGGCGTAGTGCTGCCAGTGGCTTGAAACGATCTCTCTGATCAGTATGAAGATTCCGGTCCCGATCGCTGGGCCAAGCAGTGTCCCAATACCGCCTACGATTGCCCAAACGACACCCTCACCTGAGACGTGATAGAACATATAAGACGCAGAAGCATAGCGACCAAACAGCGCAAACAGAGTGCCCGACACCCCTGCCAAGAAACCCGCAATCACAAAGGCCGCAAGACGCAGTCGATAGACGTGAATGCCAATAAGCGATGCCCTGACATCATTGTCGCGAATAGCGATCAACGAGCGACCAAAAGCGCTTGCCATCACAATCCGGATGAGCCAAAAGCATAACGCAACAACAATCAGCATAAAAAAGTATTGCGTCGTCGCATCGGTCAGGGTGATTCTATAACCCGCTCCGAATGTGATGTCAGGCAGTGAAAAATTAATGCCGTCGTCTCCACCTGTCAGCGACTTAAACGTCAGCGCCAAAAAGTACATGATCAAAGAAAATACGACGGTAATGATCGCAAAATAATGCCAGGTTAAACGTACTGCCAAAAGTCCGGTTAAAAAAGCAATGGCTATGGCACTCAAGGGGCCCAAAAAGAAGGCCGGCCAAAAAGAAAGGTGCAGCTCAGTGATTCCAAGCGCAACGCCATACATTCCGAAGCCGAAGTACAACGCCTGACCAAACGAGAGTAACCCCACATAGCCGAATAGGAAGTTAATACTTGCCGCAAAACATGACCAAATCACGATTTCAGTCAGGATGCTCAGCCAAAAAGGGTCACCCAGTTGGATGATTAACCACGGCGCTAGCACTAGCGCGAGAGACAAGCCTGCATAGCCTAAACGAATTTTCATTTCGTGAGCCCCTTAAACAAACCCTGGGGACGAACCAAAAGAACTCCGCTCATCAGAACAAGAGAAAATATTCTAGCAATTGTTGGCGTTGCAAAGCCCGAGATCACACCTTCTAAAAACGCAAGTAGCACCGCAGCCGCTACAGTGCCGGGTAGATTGCCTAAACCACCAATAATCACGGCCATAAAACAGAAGGGCAAAACATCCACTCCGGTACGAAAGTCGACGGTAGTGATTGGCGCTGCAATCACGCCGCCGAGTGCTGCCATCGCAAAGCCAATGCCAAATGTAAACAAATACACTTGCTGAGTCGGTATCCCCATAGCAGTCGCCGTGTCACGATCATGGCGTACCGCCCTCATCCAAGTACCGAGTTTCGTTTTTTTAAGAAACATAAAAAAGGCAAGAATCGCGATGATTGAAGCGGCGGCGGCAAAGATTCGATACCACTCGTATTCAATTCCAAACAAGCCAAAAGTGCCTTGAATTGGCGACATAATCCGTTTTGGTGCTGCACCAAATGTCATCCGTACGACTTCTTGGATGATCATCGACAAGCCAAACGTTGCCACAATCGATAGCGCAGCATTGTTTTTGATTCGCTGAATGATCGAATACTGAACAAGCACGCCAAGCAAAAAGCCAATGAGTGGAGCGATGATCAGTGCAGGCCAGAAATAACCAAGTGTCGTCAGCGTCGTATAAGTGAGTACGGTACCCACCATAAAGAAATCACCATGCGACAAATTAATAATGTCCAACAATCCAAAAATGATGGACAACCCTAGGGCGATGAGCGCAACGATCAGCCCAAATACGATGCCGTTAATAGCCAGCGCGACTATCGTTTGATTCATGTGATTTTTTCTGTGGGTACCTGAATAGTGACCCTCAGTCTAATCGACTACTCTAAAAATGCAAGGCTGTTTTTTGCAAGCATGGTTGCAAAAAATCGGTGTGTGGAAGCTATTGATTCAAAAATAGGCTGTCAGATTCACAAATAGACTTGATGAACCGATGGACTTGAGAGACTCGCTCGACCGCTAACAAGTCACTTTGAGCGCTGATGTAGATCTCGCGCTTCACTCGAACACTGTCTATCAATACAGGCACCAATTCAGAGCCCCTAGGAATCGCAAACTTAGGAAATAGACCCAAACCGACGCCGGAGGAGGCAAAGGCGATTTGAGCCACCATGCTGCTGGAGGTCACCTGAGCTTCGGGGTTCTTGATCACCTCATCCAGCCAGCGCACTGTATCCATCTGGATCAGGTCATCGATATACGTCACGAAACGGTGCTGAGGTAAGTCAGCCGCCGATTTCGGTCGGCCGAACTTCGCAAAATATTCAGCGGTCCCGTAGAGATACAGTACAAATTCGCCCACTTTTTCGCAAACAATCCCCTTGCCTGAATGCTTAAAGAAACTCAAAAATAAGTCAGCCTCTCGATAGCCGACCTTTATGTAGTTCGACGAGGTGACTAATTCGAGGCGAATTGCAGGGTAATTATCAAGAAAAGGCTTAAATTTATTGGCCAAATATAACGAACCAATCCCTTCCATCATCGCAACTCGCACGATTCCGGAAACCTCTTTTTCTGGATGCACAATGTCGGCCAAACCCTGTATGTCAAGCTCTACACGCTCGAGTTGCTCAACAATCTCATCGGCAAATTTCGTGTGGATCATGCCTCCCCGAGTGCGCTGAAATAGCTTATGCCCAAGACACACTTCAAGCTGCGCAACCCTGCGGCTCACCGTCGAATCATCTAGCTTCAACTTCTTGGCCGCGTTTGCGATGTTTCCTGAACGATAGACGTTCAGGAAAATTTTCAAATCCTCCCAATTCAACTGCCTAGTCTTGGAGTGAGCGGTCATTGGTGGTCGACTTTGTAAATTTGCAATACAGGTTGCAAATTTACCCTGATTCGTTGCAACCATTCAAGCTTAGAATTTAACAAACGAAAAGGGATCATGATGCAAAACACCGTCACTAAAGTTGCCGTTGCTCACGTTGCGCCAGTATTTTTGGACAAAAAGGCGACGGTCTCAAAGGCCTTAGGGCTCATTCAGGAGGCGGCTCAACAAGGGGCGCAACTCATTGTATTCCCTGAATCCTTTATTCCGGGATTTCCTATTTGGGCTGCGCTATGGTCGCCAATGCAAAATCACGATTTATTTCAACGCTTCGTTGAAAACAGCCTGTTATGTGATGGTCCTGAGGTCGCTGCGATTGCCGCACAAGCAAAAAAATTCAGCATCTTCGTGTCTTTTGGCCTGAGCGAAGCGAGTCATGCCAGCGTAGGCTGTATCTGGAACTCGAACATATTGATTTCTGATCAAGGCGAGACTCTTGTTCATCATCGCAAACTCGTGCCTACGTTTTTCGAAAAGTTGATCTGGGCACCTGGAGATGGTGCTGGTCTGACAGTGGCACGCACCCGAATCGGAAACATTGGCGGCTTGATCTGCGGAGAGAATACCAATCCGCTGGCTCGATATGCACTGATGGCTCAACAAGAACAAATTCATATTTCAAGTTGGCCGCCTATATGGCCGACTCGCAACCCAACCGAGGGTGGCAATTACAATAATCTGCAAGCCAATCGTATCCGTGCGTCGGCGCACTCATTTGAGTCGAAGTCGTTCGGCATCGTCTGCGCGGGCTTCATGGACAAGCCAATGTTTGAGTTTTTAGTCAACAGGGACCGTGGCATTGCAAATGTGCTTGAGAATACACCTGGCGCAGAATCATTTTTTGTCAATCCAACCGGCACACAGTTTGGCGACACCTTGCAAACTGAAGAAGGTTTAATTTACGCTGAACTCGATCTGAGTCAGTGCATTGAACCTAAACAATTTCATGATGTCGTTGGTTACTACAATCGCTTTGACGTCTTCGATTTGAAAGTCAATCGCAAGCGGATTGAACCGATTACCTGGGTCAACCTTGCCGACGATCCCTCAAACTAAAACTGCACCACCGCACGCCCCCGCACACCTGACTGAATGAGCTTATCGCAGTGCGTTTTTAAATCATCAAACGCGATGGTGTAAGCGATTTTATGAATGTGACGCGGGCGCAGGTCTCCTCCTTTTTGCATGCGCGCCCACACAGCACCTCTTGTGGGTACCGGGTGATTGCCGTTGATGCCAACCAGCGAGACTGCACGCAAGATGAACGGATAGATCGCGGTCGTCAGCGTTTCGCCCGCGGCATTACCAAAGGCGCAAACTACACCGCGCTGCTTGGTTGACCGTAAGGCTGCATCCAGCGGCTTACCGCCAACCGCGTCAATCACACCGGCCCATCTCTGCTCTTCTAAAAATTTGTCGCCGCCAGCGATCTCATCTCGGCCTATGACCTCAGTTGCTCCGATGCTCTGTAGATAGGCGGACTCGGTATCTTTTTTACCCGTACTCGCCACAACTTGATAGCCCAAGCCTGCCAGCATATCAATCGCGAACGAAGAGCTACCGCCCGTGCCACCAGTCACCAAAATCGGACCGTGCTCTGGCTTAACGCCGCGCAACAACAACTCATCGACCGCCAACGCTGACGTATAGGCCGCCAAGCCCATCGCCACCGACTCAAAGGGATCTGTGTCTTCTGGCACATGTGCAGCCCAACTACCAGGCACCCGCACGTACTCGCTATAAGCACCATCGCGCCGCATACCGAACTCACGTCCGCCTTGCACGGTGACGACATCGCCAAGCTTGAACTGTGGGTTGCCGGATTCAACCACTAAACCGGCGACTTCTACGCCAGGCACCGCTGGCAGATTCGAGAGCACCTTACCCACACCAGTCACGGCACGCGCATCCTTGTAGTTCACGGCTGCGTACTGGGATTGAATCACAATGTCGCCCGGCGCAAGATCTTCGATTGTCTGCTCAATCATACGACTGATGCGCTGCCCACCTTCTTCATATAACTTGATCGATTTGAATTTCATCATTCTCTCCGTGACAGCTCTCCACTCACACAACAAGAGCCGTCAAATTTAACCCTGCTGCCGTACGAGTAACGCGCAGCAACGCAAGATGCCTCGTCCCTTCCTGCAAGAAGGGCACCACAGTTCACACTCGCTGAAGCACAGCACCACACGCGAGCAACGCATCAATCTCATTTTGAGACAAACCAAACTCAGTCAGAATCTGACAACTGTGTTCGCCGAGCGCAGGCGGTCCATAGCGCACGCGTGACTGCGCATCGCGATCGCCCGCTGCAAAGCCTGGCATCCGCACCAACCCCGCTACCGAACTATGCGTATCGACAATCACGCCGTTGTGCGCAAGCTGGGGCGACTGCATCACCATGTTGTAATCCGCAATCGGCCCACAAATAATATCAGCGGCTTCGAACAGCTCTTGCCACTCAAACGAAGTTTTATGAGCCAGCAGTAATGTCAACTCTTTCATTAAGGCATCGCGATTAGCGACACGCTTGGGAATTGTCGCAAAGTCAGGATGCGTCGCAAGCGCGGGCTTTTGTAGTAAGTCACACAGCGCAAGCCAGCGATCATCATGATAAGCGGCGATCATAATCCAGCCGTCTTTCGTTGGATATGCTTCGTTGGGTGCAGAGTATGGCGCTGCAGTCCCCGTGCGCAAAGGCAGCTCATCGCTAGACAGGTATGAGGCCACGGCAGACCCCTGCAACATCAAAGCGCTGTTGTACAGCGAAAAATCAAGATGCTGACCCTGCCCCGTTGTCTCGCGCACCCGCAAGGCGGCAAGCACAGCTGAAGTCGAAATAAAACCGGTCACCATATCCACCGCCGGCACCAACACTTTCATCGGTAGCGAGTTCGCATCACCAATATTGCTCATCAGACCCGACACTGCCTGAATAATGCCATCGACACCCGCCTTATCACGCCAAGGTCCGGTCTGACCATAGGCTGATACCGAGCCAAAAATCAAACCACGGTTGAGCGCCTGCAAGGCCGCAAAGCCAACACCGAGTTTATCCATGATGCCCGGTCGAAAGCTTTCAAGAACGATATCGGCCTGAGCAGCCATGCGTTTGATTAAGGCAACGCCCTCTGTTTTTTTCAGATCGATTGAGATCGAACGCTTATTGCGATTAAAGCTCATCGATACAACCGACTCACCTTCTTGCCAGGGTGGACCAAGCTTTCTGCCGATATCACCACCGGGCGATTCAACTTTAATGACCTCGGCACCCATGTCGCCAAGCTGCATCCCAATCAAGGGCCCTGCACCGATCTGCGTGAAATCAAGCACCTTGATCCCACTCAAGGCGTGATTGATATTCACACTCTCTGCGCTGCTCATTGCTGCATTCCTATTTATCAATCTTTAAGCCAATCGCTTTAATACTCTTTTGCCAGTAGAGCAAATCTTTCTTTATCATCGCATCCATTTGTTCTGGGTTGAGGTACGTAACAATAAACCCTTGCCCAGTTAAACGCTCTTTGGTTGGGGGATCTGCAAGCGCTTTGCCAATTTCGACCGAGAGCTTGGCAACGATATCTTTAGGTGTGTTCGCTGGCGCAAGAATTGAATACCAAAGAGGCACTTCAAACCCGGGCAGGCCAGCCTCAGCAATCGTGGGTACGTCTGGCATCGCAGCAGAACGCACCGCAGTGGTGACGCCCAAAGCGCGCAATTTCCCAGCCTTGACGTACTGCTCAAGCGAGGCCATCGTACCGATGGCGCTTTGAACCTGGCCTCCAATCAAATCTGCGATCGCAGGACCCGTTCCTTTGTACGGAACATGCGTCACTTTCACCCCAGCAGAGTAATTAAATACTTCAAAGGCAATATGCTGTGCGGTTCCGGTACCCGGCGTGCTGTGATTAAATTTACTTGGATCGGCTTTGACCAGTGCAATAAAACTTATTAAGTCTGTCGCGGGTACTGTTGGATTAACGACGAGCACCATAGGCACTGAAGCCACTTGCGCGACCGCTACAAAATCTTTTTCAATATCGAACGGAACATTATTATCTAACCACGGATTAATCGTGACTTGATTCGATGCCATCAAGATGGTGTAGCCATCTGGAGCGGATTTTGCTACGAACTCAGAACCGATATTGCCACCTGCACCGGCTCGATTGTCGACAACGACAGTTTGGGAAAATGCTTCAGCAAGCCGTGGTGCGATGGCGCGCGCCAAAATATCATTGCCTCCACCCGGAGGAAAAGGCACAACAAAACGAATGGATCTCTCTGGAAACTTACTATCTGTTTGAGCAAGACACTGCACAGGTATGACGCTGCCACCAAGCGCCATCACCATCGAAGGCGCTAACGCAAGGCGCTTTATCAGAGACCTCCAGCGCTTAGAAAAAGCCTGAGAATGACTGTGTTTTTTTTCATCTTGTGTCATGTTTATCCTTTTTATATTTCTGCAATGTTGAACCCTTAGCTCGGCCGATTTGCCTTGGGTATTGTCCCAAGAATGATGCCTGCAATAATCAGAACAGTCGCAATCAACAAAGCAGGCCCCAGTACCTCGCCTAAAAATAAACTCGCACAGAACAGACCGATCAGTGGCACTCCAAGCAAGCCCATCGATACACCCGCAGCAGGTAAATCTCGGCTCACGATATTCATTAACCAGTACGCAACACCATTTCCGAATAAGCCGCTAAACCCTACCAACAGCACCATCTCTAGTGACCACGTGACCTGAGGCATCCCCTCTAAGGCGAAGGCTAAGATCACCTGCGTCAAACCGCCTAACAACATCTGCCAGGGTAGTAACGAAAAAAGCGGCGTTACCCATTTGTGCGCACGACCATACACGATTGAGATCGCCCACAACAGTGCGCCTAACAACACAAAACCATGCCCAATCAAGACATTGCGATCAGTCCAATCCATAGCGCTTGGCTGCAAAATCAGGATCAGACCAGACATGCCAATGACCAAGCCCAGAATTCGACGTGGCGTGAAGGGCTCATTCAAAAATAACCACGCTGCGGGCAGCACCCACAGTGGCGTTGTGTAAGCTAAAACAATCGATTTCCCGGCTGGCAAGTACTGAAGACCGACGCTGACCAAGACCGAAAACCCAACCATGTGCAGCCAGCCAATACTGAAAATAATGGGCAAATCGGCGCGCACCGGAATGCGCAATTGTTTTGTGGCCAAGCACACCACAAAAAAGATGATGCACATCGGCACCAACCTAAACGCCGTCACCCAGACCGGAGACACAAACTCAAGAGACTTTTTAGCAGCGATCCAGTTAACCCCCCAGATCACCACAAGCAGCGCCAGCAACAGAATGGCCCGACGCCGGCGCGAGGCCTCAGACTGCATCTGTGTCGTAGCGAAAGCCACCCGCGGCGTTTGGCTCAATTCGCCCAATCGTTGGAGCAGGAAAATGGCCTGGAAAGATCAAGTTGCCAGAGCCCGCATGCTTTTCAACTAAGGCAGTTCGCGAGATACGCGCCAGATTTTGATCGGCATCGGCCGAGGTTGACATATCCGGATAGCGCAACTGGATCTGATGATGAATCACATCGCCAGTTAACACACCACGTTGACCTTCAGATTCAATATTGATCACAATATTACCAGGCGTATGTCCATGACAGGGCTCGATCCACATCCCTTTATCCACTTCATAGTCATCCGCGACCAACACGGCTTGCTTTGCCCGTACGATTGGGTCGATGCTATCTTCAAACGCCTGAGTGTGCGTATCTTTTTTGCCGCTGCGATAAATTGCATCGGCCTGATCAAATTCAGTTTTTGCCATGAGGTACTTTGCGTTTGGAAAGGTTGGTTTCCAGACCCCATCGACCAGACGGGTGTTCCAGCCCACATGATCCCAATGCAGGTGCGTACACATCACGTAATCGACTTCTTCGGGCTTAACCTTTGCCTTAGCAAGCGCCCCCATAAAATCATTATTCATTTTATGAAAGCCGGGGCGCAGAGGGCGCTCTTTATCGTTACCGCAGCAAGTATCCACCAAAATTGTGAAGCGACCGGTTTTTACAACGAACGAGTGAAAGCTCATTTGAAGTCTGCCGTCGGTCGTCAATTGGCCGCCTGGTAACTCACGCAAACAAGTCGTCAACATGTCTTGCGTTAAGTTTGGAAAAAAATCTCGTGCAGGCGCATAGGGCCGCTCGATTTCAAGCACTCTTTCAACCATATAGCGGCCAACTTTAGTCACAGCCATCATTTTTCCCCTTGATTTTATTTTTAGATAATATGAATGCCACTGTATTGCTTCGATATCTTCTAGTCAAACCGCTTGATCAATCGTGCGCTAGCGCCTCACATACCAAACCAGCAACGCCACTGTCACGACCGCTATGACGGTCAACAGTAAACCGCGAACATTTGAAGCGCTAGGCGCTGCTGCCTGGCTTGACGCATTGGGCGCTATTTCCTGATTAGCGCCGCTCGGGTCACCCGTAACGTCACCACATACAAATTTAACCTGCAGCGCCTCGTCAAACCGTTTGAAAAAATCTTCGGCCAACGACTTAGCTACGCCATCAATCAGACGCTGCCCAAGTTGAGCGATTTTGCCTCCGACCTTTGAATGCACGGTGTAACGCAACTCACACCCGCCTTCGCGAGGCATCAATTCGACCTTAGATTCGCCTTGGCCGAAGCCAGCGACACCACCTTGCGCCTCAAACTGCAAGGCGTACGACACGGGAGCTTGAATATCTGCCAACTTAACCTTTCCATTGAACTTCGCCGACACCGGACCGATCTTGACTGCTACCGTCACCGCGTATTCGTTTTCATTTACGAGCTCAAATTTTTCGCACCCAGGAATACACATTTTTAAAATCTCTGGATCGTTGAGCGAATCCCAGGCTTGTTGTTGCGACACTGCTAACGGTCGGCTACCTTGCATATCCATCAATATTCTCTCAAAAAATAACTACCTTTTTACAAGCTTTGCTAAGCTAAGTGCCAAATCTTCTAACTGAGCAAGATTGTGAATCGCCAGCATGCCATCGACTTTTTTTCGTAATACTGCGGCGCCGCTTGCGCTGGGCTGATATTCGTCAAAGCGCAGCATGGGGTTTAACCATAACAGACTGCGGCAGTTACGCTTCAGCCAGGTCAACTCGGCCTCTAAATGTTCTGAACTACCCGTATCTAAACCATCACTAATCAGCAAGACAACAGTACGACGCCCCACTAGTTGACGGCTTTGCATACGTCGTAACTCAGCAAGCGACCCACCGATCCGCGTGCCGCCCGCAAAGTCACTAATTAAACGATTCGTACCTTCTAACATCGCATCCGTGTCAGCCAACCGAAACACAGGATTTAAATCCGTCAGATGATTGCCAAACGCAAAGACTGAGCGCGCGACCCGTCGGGTGCTTTGATGTAAAAAGGCGAGCATTAGCCTTGCATAACGTTCCATCGAGCCCGACACGTCGATCAGCAACAACACCGGCAACGGCTCAAGCCGCCGAGAGAGGTAAGGCATGGCGAGTAGCTCGCCGTCATAGCGCGCCGACTCACGTAAGGTTCGCCTCCAATCGAGACGAATACCGTTCGAGGCACTTTGCAGACGCCGCGCCTTGAGCTGCGGCCAGGGCAGCGCGATCTCGCGCGCAAGTCGCTCAACCAGAAGAAACTCACTCGCGCTCAGACTTTCAAAATCGGCGTGCCTTAAACGCTCGCGGTCACTGGCCGACAGCGCAGCATCAAACTGAATTTTTTCTTCTTCTCGAGGCTTAGAGTTGACCGCTGCGCGCACAGCAGCAAGCGCCTCTTGCGCTCGTGCAAGACGCTTAGGCTTCGGCGCTGCCTCTGTCGTCTTGGGCAACATTTGCGCTAATAATTGTTGCGTTAACTCTGGATTACGAAAATAGGCGTCGAATAGTTGCTCAAAGACCACTTGGTCTTGTTGACGACACACCAGCGTTGCCTGCAAGGCCGCGCGCAAATCTGCCTTGGCCTCAATGCCCACTACGAGGGCTGCCTGCAAGCCCAGCCCAATGCGTGTGCTGTCCATTGGCAAACCGGCGCGTCTAAGCGTTCGCCCAAAACCGATGATGTTCTCGGCCATCTTGCCGCTACGTGCGTCACCGAGTTCCATCACCACTCTCTATGCGGTTATCGTGCATTAAGTATGTGGCTAGCTTGAGGACTCAGCGTCTGGTTCAGGTTGCAACAAAGATTCTAGCAGCGGCTCAAGCGCTGCAATATCCTCACGCTGTTTAAACAGAATCCCCACCGTATCCTGAACCACCTCAGGGTCAAGCCTCAGCGTGTTCAACGCGACGAGCGCGCGAGCCCACTCAACACTCTCAGCAATCCCTGGACTGCGACTAAAGGCGCTCGCAAAGGGCGCACTACGCAATCGAGCAACAAAAGTTGCCACCTGCTGGGCGAGCGCTTCGCCAGCCTGCGGCACTTGCGCCCGCACAATCGAAAGTTCGCGTTCGCGATCCGGATAATCCAGCCATTGATACAGGCAGCGTCGCTTGACTGCATCGTTTAAATCACGCGTGCGGTTACTGGTCAAAATTGTGACCGGCGCAGACGCAGCCTGAATTGTTCCAAACTCTGGAATGCTGACTTGAAACTCGCCTAGGTACTCGAGCAAAAAGGCTTCGAAGGGGGCATCGGCACGGTCGACTTCGTCAATCAGCAGCACCGCGCCTGGTGTGGGCGCTTCGAGCGCTTGCAATAACGGGCGCCTGATTAAATACTTCTCTTGATAAATCTCGTGCTCGAGCTGGTCGGGATTCACACCTTCTGGCTGCGCACGCATGTGCATCAACTGCGCTGCATGATTCCACTCGTAGAGCGCCTCGCGCTGCTCCATGCCGTCATAGCATTGCAAACGAATCAGTGGACGCCCCAAAACCTTTGACAGCGCTTTTGCTAATTCGGTTTTGCCGACGCCGGGCTCGCCCTCAAGCAACAAAGGCCGTTGTAAACGTAAGCTTAAAAAAACAGCAGTCGCGAGGCGTCTTTCTGCTTGATAGCCCACCACTGCCAATGCTTCAATCAATGCGTCAATTGAATCAACGCCATACGTGCCCGTCATGTCTTTTCCTAAAAACTCACCGAGGCGCTTGGGTCACACGCGCCCAGCAACGCTTTAGCCCAATGCGTCTTGAACAGCCTTGCGCGTTTGCACTTTGATTAACTGTGCACGGTACTCGGCCGAAGCGTGAATATCGCTATTCAATTCAGACGCATCAATCGCGACCCCAGCAACAGACTCTGGTGCGAATTTTTTTGCTAACGCTGCTTCAAGTCCCGCATGTCGAAACACGCCGTTGGCTGCGCCCGTGACCGCAACGCGTGGCCCTTGTGCTGTATCAGCCACAAACACGCCCACCATCGCAAATCGCGAGGCGCCCTGTTTGAACTTGGCGTAAGACGCGCGCTTGGGAATTGGAAAACTCACTGCCGTCATCAGTTCACCCTCTTTCAAAGCAGTCGCGTACATGCCCAAAAAGAAATCACCCGCTGCAATCTTACGTGTGGTCGTGTGGATGGTTGCACCTAAAGCCAACAAGGCACTGGGGTAACAGGCGGCAGGGTCATTATTGGCGACCGAGCCGCCAAGCGTACCCATCGCCCGAACTTGACGATCACCAATCCCGCCAGCCAAGGCGGCGAGCGCAGGAATATGCTGTTTAACTAAAGCATTTTGCTCAACCTCACAGTGCTTCGTCATAGCGCCGATGACGAGCTGGTCGCCCTCTTTGCGTACGCCACTCAATTCGCTAACTCGGCTCAAATCGATCAATTTTTCGGGCTGCATCAGACGTTGCTTCATCGAGGCAAGCATGGTCTGTCCGCCGGCAAGTGCTTGGCCACCAGCCTGTACTAACTTAGCTGCCTCAGCCAATGAAGCAGGACGATCGTAGGTGAATGCGTACATGTCAAATCCTCTGTTTATGCTTTCGCTGATTGAATGGCTTGCCACACGCGGTGAGGGGTAGCAGGCATATCCAGATCCTTAACGCCCAGCGGAGCCAAGGCATCTAACACTGCGTTGATCACCGCAGGGGGAGAGCCAATCGCACCGGCTTCGCCGCAGCCCTTTGTACCCAAAGGATTGTGTGTACAGGGTGTGCATACGTGTCCGATATTAAACTGCGGAAAATCATCGGCACGTGGCATCGCATAGTCCATAAACGAGCCCGTTAATAGTTGGCCTGTTTCGCGATCGTAGACACAATTTTCAATTAAGGCCTGACCGATACCTTGTACCAACCCTCCGTGCACCTGACCTTCGACGATCATCGGATTAATGATGGTGCCAAAGTCGTCAACAGCAGTGAAGCGATCTAAGCGCACAGTCCCTGTTTCGGGATCAATCTCGACCTCAGCAATATATGTACCTGAGGGGAAAGTGAAGTTCGTCGGATCGTAGAACGCTGTTTCATTCAAACCAGGCTCTAGGGTTTCAAGAGGATAGTTATGGGGCACATAAGCCGTCAACGCCACCGTACCAAACGGGATTTTTTTATCAGTCCCGCGCACGGTAAATTCACCGTTTGCGAAATCGATATCCGTATCCGAGGCCTCCATCAAATGTGCGGCAATCTTTTTGGCTTTCGCTTCGATTTTATCGAGCGCCTTCATGATCGCGGCGCCCCCAACTGAAATCGAACGCGAACCGTAGGTTCCCATGCCAAAAGGCACGCGGCCAGTATCGCCATGAACAATGTCCACCGCATCCACCGCAATCCCCAAGCGCGAGGCAACAACCTGCGCAAACGTGGTCTCGTGACCTTGGCCATGACTGTGCGAACCGGTAAAGACAGTCACGCTACCCGTTGGGTGCACACGAACTTCACCGCATTCAAACAAACCTGCACGTGCGCCTAGGGCGCCCGCGATATTACTGGGAGCCAAGCCACAGGCCTCAATGTAGCTTGAGTAGCCGATGCCACGCAGTTTGCCCTGAGCCTGACTGGCAGCTTGACGCGCTTTGAAGCCAGCAACATCCGCCAATTTTTGCGAAGCGTCCATACACGCCACATAATCGCCAATGTCGTACTGCAAGGCAACAGGTGTTTGGTACGGAAATTGGGTAATGAAATTGCGACGGCGGATTTCATCTTGCGGGAGGCCAAGTTCAAACGCAGCTCGACTCACGATACGCTCGAGCAGGTACGTTGCTTCGGGGCGACCAGCGCCGCGATAGGCGTCAACTGGCGCAGTGTTGGTAAACCACGCATCGACCTCGGCATAGACCAACGGCGTGGTGTACTGACCTGCCAGGAGGGTCGCATACAAAATGGTTGGTACGCACGTTGAAAACGTTGACAGATAAGCACCAAGATTGGCGTCTGTATGCACTCGCAAGGCTAAGAATTTTCCGTCTTTATCAAGTGCCAGTTCAGCATGGCTTGAATGATCGCGGCCATGCGCGTCAGATAAAAAGGCTTCGCCTCGCTCACAAATCCATTTGATATTACGATTGAGTTTTTTAGAGGCCCAGGTCAGGCAGACGTCTTCGGCATACAAATAAATTTTTGAGCCAAAACCACCACCAACGTCGGGTGCAATCACACGAACCTTATGCTCTGGCAAGCCCATCACAAACGCCGTCATCAACAGACGCTCGACGTGCGGATTTTGATTTGAGACATACAAGGTGTAGTCATCATTGGCGCGGCTATATGACCCAATGGCAGCGCGTGGCTCCATCGCATTAGGTACCAAGCGATTGTTAATCAAATCAAGCTTGGTGATATGCGCAGCTTTAGTGAAGGCCTCATCCACTAGACCTTTATCACCAATCGCCCACTTGTAACAGTGGTTGTCAGGAGCGATATCGTGCAAAGCTGGGCCACCATTTGCATCGCGCACATCCACGGCTGCGGGTAACGGGTCGTAATCAACTTCGACCAGTTCAGCTGCATTTTTTGCCTGCTCAAGCGTCTCGGCAACGACCATCACGACGTGATCGCCCACATAGCGAACTTTGTCGAGCGCCAGCACGGGATGTGGCGGCTCTTTCATTGGTTGGCCATCGGTACTGGTGATCAACCAACCACAGGGCAAACCATTGAGCTTGTCGTTCGCAACGTCTTTGCCGTCTAGCACGCCAATGACGCCCGGCGCCGCTTTCGCAGCACTGGTGTTGACACTCTTGATGTTGGCATGGGCATGCGGCGAGCGCACAAACACCGCGTGCGCCATGCGCGTGAGCGTGATGTCATCGGTATATTGTCCGGCACCCGTTAAAAATCGATAATCTTCTTTGCGTAAAACCGATTCCCCAATATGAGGAAGCTTGGCGAATTCATTTGCACCCATGGCAGTCTCCTTAGGCTTTCATGGCGGCAGCACCTTGCTGCACCGCCTTAACAATGTTTTGATAACCAGTACAACGACAAATATTGCCGTCGAGCTTCTCTCGGATTTGCTGCTCAGTCGGATTGGGGTGATGCCGACAAATATCGACGGCATTCATCACCATGCCGGGCGTGCAATAACCGCACTGCAGCCCATGACAGTCTTTAAACGCTGCCTGCATGGGGTGCATGGTGCCATCTGGCTGGGCAAGCCCCTCAATGGTTGCAATCTGCGCGCCCTCTACCTGAGCGAGCAAGACGTTACAGGACTTGATCGCCTGACCATTCATGATGACCGTGCACGCGCCACATTGGGCGGTGTCGCAACCCACGTGGGTGCCGGTAAGATTAAGATGTTCGCGAAGCGCCTGCACTAACAAAGTGTTCTCTGGCGCGTTCAGCGTCACGGCGGTGCCGTTTACTGTCAATTGAACCTGCATCATTGAGCGGTCTCCAAGGGCAAAATTATTGTCTAACAATGTAAAACAAGGCAGTCAATGCTGTGTCAGGCGCATAACGGAGCCTGTTTTCTATGAAATTGCCTCGATTCTAGTTTTTTCATTAATCAATCTAACACGAGTAGATTGAAATAGAATGCTATTTTTAAGTGATTACATGAGGCTTACGGACTAACCATGACAACAATATCTAAAGAACTCTCAGCTTCGCTTCAGGCTCGCTATGGTCACAGCCTAGACGTCCTCGATGCGCTGAACCCCACAATCGAGACCATGCTGCAACATCGTTCGGTGCGTGCCTATACTGCGCAACCAGTCCCTGCCAACACGGCTGAGCTTCTTGTTGCAGCTGCACAATCAGCTTCGACCTCGTCAAATATGCAAACCTGGAGCGTCATCGCCGTGACCGACCCCGGTCGTAAAGATCGTTTAGCCAAAGTGGCCAACAATCAAGAGTTTGTGCGCAGCTGCCCTCTCTTTTTGGTTTGGGTCACTGACTTAGCCCGACTCAAAGCCCTTGGCAATGACCGGCAAAAGCCTCACGAAAGTCTCAATTATCTCGAGATGCTCTTGGTGGGCGCAATCGACTCAGCGTTGGCGGCTCAGAACGCTGCGGTAGCCGCCGAGTCAATGAATTTAGGGATGGTCTATATCGGCGCAATTCGCAACGACCCCTTAACGGTGGCCAAAGAACTCAATCTGCCCCCTATGAGTTTTGCCACCTTTGGGATGTGCATCGGTTATGCCGAGCCGTCGCTCACAACCGCAGTCAAGCCGCGCCTGCCGCAGTCTGCGATTTTGCATAAAGACACCTATGACGCCCAAGCCTATAAAGAGGCAGTCAAAACATATAACGAAACAATGGACACCTTTTACGCCGAACAGAAAATGACTCCGCTCGGGCCGTGGGATCTGCATACATTGAATCGAGTGCGCGGCCCAGAAGCAATGGGTGGACGCCATACGCTTATGGAGACCCTGCGTTCGATGGGTTTTGAAATTCGGTAACTCGCGTCGACCCACCGCTCTGCGGGCGCCTAGACCAACCTGCAGAGCGTGATCAAGCTGCAACCCTTCAATACCTTGAAGGGATCAAACCTGATCGTCCTGGCGCTTTTGCATGTTCCACATTTGAGCGTAAGTGCCTTGTTTAGCAATCAACTCGGCGTGGTTGCCTCGCTCGACGATTTGCCCTTGATCCATCACTAAGATTTGATCGGCATGAACGATCGTTGATAGCCTGTGAGCAATAATCAAGGTGGTGTGATTACGCGACAGCCCTGTGAGTTCTTCTTGCAGCGCACGCTCGGTTTTCGAATCTAACGCAGACGTGGCCTCATCAAAAATTAGCATTGCCGGCTTTTTAAGCAAGGTACGTGCAATCGCAACGCGTTGTTTTTCACCACCTGATAATTTTAGACCACGCTCACCGACCTGCGTGTTGTAACCCTCGGGCAGGTGCACAATAAACTGATCCATCTGCGCCGCACGCGCCGCGCTTTGTATGTCAGCCTCAGAGGCACCCGGGCGCCCATAAGCAATGTTGTAAGCGATCGTGTCATTAAACAAAACCGTATCTTGCGGAACAATGCCGATCGCCTGACGCAAACTGGCTTGCTGCACATGTTTGATATCCTGCCCGTCGATCAAAATCGCGCCCGACTGTACGTCGTAAAAACGAAACAATAAACGCGCCAAGGTACTTTTGCCGGCCCCGCTACGCCCAACCACCGCGGTAATTGTCCCGGCTGGGATCGTAAAACTTAGGTCATGCAAAATGGTTCGGTTCGACTCGTAATGAAAACCTACCCGTTCAAAACGCACTTCAGGCCCCTGGGTTTGATCTGCAATAACAAGGGCAGGTGCACCAGGATCATCCGCGATTTCACGGTCGGCCATCAGTAAAGTGAACATGCGATCCAGATCAGTGAGCGACTGTTTGATTTCGCGATAAATAACGCCTAAAAAATTCAATGGAATATAAAGCTGAATCATCAGCGTGTTGACCAACACCAGATCACCGAGCGTCATTGAACCGTTGGCCACCCCCACGGTTGAGCGCCAAAGAATCAGCACTAAGCCCACGCCAATGATGAACTGCTGGCCAACATTGAGCAGCGACAACGACTTTTGCGACTTGATCGCAGCGGCTTGATAACGCACCAGATTCTCGTCGTAGCGTCTGGCTTCAAAGGACTCATTGCCAAAATATTTAACGGTTTCAAAGTTCAATAAAGAATCGATCGCCTTTTGGTTCGCGCGCGAATCCATGTCGTTCATGGTGCGACGCAAGTGCGTTCGCCATTCAGTGACAACGATGGTAAATGCGATATAAATAATCAAAGCGCCCAGCGTGATCGCGGCAAACCAAATATTGTATTGATAGGCGAAATAACCAAGCACCAACAGAAACTCGATGAGCGTTGGCACGATGCTATAGAGCGAATACGAGACAAGTGATTGAATCGCGCGCGTGCCACGCTCGATATCACGACTGACGCCACCCGTTTGGCGTGAGAGATGAAAGCGCAGAGACAACGCGTGCAAGTGCTGAAATACCTCGAGTGCAATTTGTCTGACCGCATGTTGCGTGACTCTTGAAAACAACAGTTCACGAAGCTCGGTAAACAAGGACGCCGAAAATCTCAATAAGCCATAGCCAAGAATCAGACCTAGCGGCACGACCAATAACGCGGACGCAACGCTTTTGTGCGCATCCAGATCGTCGATGAGGGTCTTAAGCAAAATGGGAATACCCAAATTGGCGAACTTTGCCGCGAGCAAACAGGAGATTGCTAGCAGGACTCGATAGCGATAGGCCAGCAGGTAAGGCAGCAAATCTCGGATCACATACCAGTCGCCTAACTGGCGTCTGGCAACTGGCTGATCGGGGTCGTGTTGAAATTCGGTTGAACGTCTGGTGGAGTGTCTCATCTCGTGATTTTATACGCCGGCCGACCCCTGCATATCGATTGAGCTCCCTTGCCCCTAATGACTTGGGGCGGTAACGGTTAAGATTCCAGTTACTTTGTTACTTGGCGACTCCCCCCATGATCAGCCCAATCGATATTTCGAAGCTAAAACCAACCGCGGACGGCCTACTTGCGCAGGCGGTGCAGGCAGGCCGTGTACCCGGAGTCGTCGCAGCAGCGAGCTCTTCGCAAGGCACCGTCTACGAAGCTGCTTTCGGCGAGCGTGCGCTAGGCCTGGGGGTCGCGATGACCCCTGACACCGTGTTTTGGTTGGCGTCGATGACCAAACCCATTGTGGGCGCTGCAGCCATGCAACTCGTTGAGCAGGGCAAACTCACACTCGACGACCCCGCAGCAAAATTTTTGCCTGAGCTGGCAGACGTTAAGCTCTTGACTGGCTGGGATTCAAACGGGCAGCCTGTCGTGCGAGCTCCCAAAGCGCAGATCACCCTGCGCCAGTTACTCACACATACCGCAGGCTTTACGTCTGATATCTGGAATGTGGATTCTGCTCGTTATTTGAAGACGATGAATCTGCCTCGTGCAGGCTCAGGAAAAAAAATCGCCCTCTCGGTACCACTCACCTTTGAGCCAGGCACGCGCTGGGAGTACGGTATCAATATCGACTGGGCGGGCCAAGTGGTTGCTGCCGTCAGTGGCATGCGTTTAGGTGAATATATTCAAAAGAATATTACTGAACCACTTGGGATGAGCAGTACTGGGTTCAAAATATCACCTAGTATGCGTAGCCGTCTCGCGACTGTGCATCAGCGCGATACGCTGACAGGTGTGTTGAACACCACCCCTTTCGAGGTGCCGCAAGAGACTGAGTTTGATCCAGGCGGCGGCGGCCTCTATTCAACGGCCGGTGACTATCTACGCTTTACGCGCATGATATTGAATCAAGGTCGCGGCAATGGTCATCAAATTTTAAAACCAGAAACGATCGCCCTAATGTCGAAAAATGCCATGGGCCCCTTACGGGTGGGTTTGTTACGCACACAAAATCCTTCAGCTTCGCTCGATGCAGAGTTTTTCACGGGCATCGAAAAGTCGTGGGGTTTGACCTTCATGATCAACGAACAGCAAGCCCCCACTGGCCGCTCGGCGGGTAGTTTGGCTTGGGCTGGCCTACCGAATGCTTTTTTCTGGATTGACCCCAAAAAAGATTTGGCTGGAGTCATTCTGATGCAGGTGCTACCTTTTGTTGATCCGCATGCGATTGGTTTATTCACCGCCTACGAAAAAGCCGTCTACGCAGCAAGCGAGTAGACGGCAGTTTGGACTATTTTTTCGGATACCAAGACGGCAGACGTTTTTCTAAAAACGATGCCGTCCCCTCGGCAGCGTCGGCTTGTTGACGCAGTTCAGAATGCTCTCGCACAAGATCAGCAAACAACACATCGTCGAGCAACGAGTCTGATACCGCGAGCGTGCGCATCTTTGTCGCAGAGACAGCACTTGGCGAGTTCATCAACAACCCATCAACGATGCGTGCACCGGTTGCGCCAAGTGCGTCTGCGCTACAGATTTCGTGCACCAAACCGATATGCAAAGCAATGTCGGGGCTAAAACGCTCGCACGTAAGCGCATAACGACGCACGTTTCGTACACCGATCGCCTTGCACAATTGCGGCAAAATAATTCCAGCAATCAAGCCCCAGCGTGCCTCAGTAATTGCAAAGATCGCGTTATCGGCAGCCACCACAATGTCGCACACCGAGGCGATACCTGTTCCGCCCCCAAAGCAGCCGCCTTGGATCAACGCAACCGTCGGAATGGGTAACGTATCCAAACGACGAATCGCCTCGCCGGTTAAGCGCGACACACGTTCATTTTCTTCGGGGCTTTTGGGCGCGACACTCGATATCCAGGCCAGATCAGCCCCTGCCTGAAAATGTTTGCCGTTTCCCTGCACCACCACCACTCGCGCGTCAGGCAATGAAGGCAACAAATCCATGGCCTGATGCAGGCCCTGAATCATATCTTCGTTATAGGCGTTGTTCACCTTGGGGCGATTGAGCGTCACGGTGACAACCCCACGCGAGTCGACGTCGCATAACACAGCACCATTACCAAGTTCTTTTGACATGAGGGTCTCTTTATCTGTTGAATATTTGTCTAGTGTAAACATACGACGGGAACAGCCCCTTGAATGGGCAAGCAAAAGACTTGCGTCACTCAGCCCCAGTCGATTACTGTTACACAAAGGAGAAGACATGATAATCCGCCCGCTTGATAAAAAAAGACGCTTGGTATTGGCAAATGCTGCAAGAAGCACGCTTGCATTCGCAATGCCTACCTTCGCACTCAAAGCCGCTCACGCCCAAGCCGACTATCCCACTCGCTCAATTCGCATGATCGTGCCGTTTGCACCCGGCTCCGCCACCGACATCTTGACGCGCCATCTTGAACAATCGATGTCGGCTACGTTGGGGCAAAAAATCGTTGTTGAAAATCGTGCTGGCGCTAATGGCGTATTAGGTGCTCAGGTTGTCAAGTCTGCCGCGCCCGATGGTTACACCTTTTGCATGGGATCGACTTCGTCGCATTCGATTGTGGCCGCCATACGTCCAAACTCAATGCCCTACGACATCGAAAAAGACTTTTCGCCCATTGGCTTGGCCGCGATGTCAGCAAACATCATTGCTATCCATCCCTCTGTTCCGGTCAAAAATATTCAAGAACTGATTGCCTACTCGAATACGCTGCCTAGCGGCTTAAGTTATGCGTCTTCACCAGCAGGCTCTTCGAATAGCCTCGCAGGCGACATGTTGCGCACCAAAGGCGCCAAGCTCGTCAACATCCCCTACAACAATATCAGTCAAGGCATCACCGATGTCCTTGCCGGTCATGTTCCGGTTCTCATTTATACGGTTGCATTGTTACCCTACATCCGCGATGGTCGGTTGCGAGGTATCGCGACGCTGTCTGAAAAGCGCCTGACGCAAGCACCCGACCTACCGACCGCAATCGAACAGGGCATTCCTGGCATGTTGGCCAGTGCCTGGTTCGGCTTATTTGGGCCAGCGCAACTCCCCGCCAACATTTCTCAAAAGGTCAGCGCCGCGCTTGAGCAAGCAATCGCCGACAAAGCGATTTACGGCAAACTCATCGATGCCGGTCTTGAACCGCAATACCTCGGCCCAAAACCCATGGCAACCTTCGTCGCACAAGACATCGCGCGCTGGAAAGACGTGGTCGTGAAGGCCGGTGTTAAAACCGAGTAAGGCAATGCTAATCACACCCGGTTCAACGTCTATTGGTGCCACCGTCACGCAGATTGACTTGGGTCAACCTGTATCGCGAACAGATTTCGCCCAATTGTTAATGGCCCTCACCACGCATAAGGTGCTGTGCTTTCCAAAGCAAAGCATTGACGCGCCTGAGCTGCGAGATTTTTCAGCCTGCTTTGGAAGTCTACAAACGCTACGTTCAGGGCAAGACAAGACCGGCTTCCCAGAGGTGTCTGTCTTATCCAACGTGAGGCGGGAGGGTAAATTGATTGGTATCCCTGACGCGGGCCAAAATTGGCATACCGACATGACTTATAACCGCTCGGTGGGCTATGCCAACGCCTTGCTAGCCTTTCAGGTACCGATGCGCGATGGGCGAACGCTTGGCGCAACAGAGTTCTGCGATACCGCGGCAGCCTATGCGGATTTACCTAGCGAATTTAAGCAGCAACTGGCAAACGCAACGGCCATCCACGACTTGAACTTCTACTGGGAGTTTATGCGCCGCGAGAAAGCAAGCCCACGCGCTCCTCTCTCAGAGAGCGAACGTGCGGCGCATCCCCCTTCACGTCACCCCGTTTTTTTAAAGCATCCGGTGTCTGGCACACAATCGATTTACGTTAACCCGAGCTTTACAACCCACATTGAGGGTATGTCAAAAGAAAATAGCGACGCGTCGTTGAAGGTACTGTTTGAACACGTTCTAAAGCCCGCCTATCGGTATACCCATCAGTGGACCGTCGGTGACCTGCTAATTTGGGATCACCTGTCAACCTGGCACAACGCAATCGCAGATTACGGGCCCGATGAGCCGCGTCTGATTAAGCGCTGCCAAATCATGGCCGACCGGATTTTCACACCAGAATTTGTGGCAGCGGCGCTCGCAGACCAGGCCTAGTAAGAGCGTATTAGAGGCCGATAGTATTGATTAAGCTTCCAATTTTAGAAATTCGCATCTCAACCCGATCGCCTGACTTTAAGTGAACCCCCACCTCGTGTGCTGACCCACCCGGATAGCAGCCACCGCTTATCACTAAGCCAGGCTGTACCGTTTGCCCAATCGACAGATACGACAGCATCTCAGGAAAGTCCCAAATCATATCCTTGGTGTCGCAAGCAGAATGTTCGATCCCATTGACAAGTAACGACATACGCAACTGCTTTGTGTCGCCCAACTCATCGGCCGTCACGATCCAAGGCCCCAGCGGATAACCATTGTCAAAATCCTTACCTTTTGACGGGCCGCGGCCAAATTTCATTTCAGCGGATTGTCGCTCACGTGCGCTGACATCGTTCATGATTGAATAACCGACGATGGCTCGCTGTGCCGCAGCGCGATCAAGGTCGCGTCCACCCGTTCCAACGATACACACCAGCTCACACTCCACGTCAAGCACATCGGCGTAGGGGGGACGCTGCAATAAGGTCTCTGGTCCAACCACAGCATCTGGATTGCCCTTCCAATAGGGCTTCACGAGGGCTTGCGCAGTATTTGCTGCGAGTTCAATACCAAGCGAGGCCGCGCTCGCGCTGTGCGCAGGCCACACACTAAAGTTGACAATTGCGGGCGGTCGCTTGATCGGGGCAAGCAGCTGAATGTCAGTTAGCTGATAAATCGTGCGAACTCCCTCAGAGGTTGTGTTCGCACCATGCACAAATAACGCATCGACAGCTTCTTGCAACCAATCGAGAGTAAGTTGACCGCTGCCGATCAGGGCAATCATGTCAGCTGGCACTTGTGCCGCGCCCACGCGTTGCGCTGCTGCAAGAGGCATCTTGCGTTCTAACCATGCCTGGCGCGCTGCAGTCGCGTCGACCACGCCCTGCTCGGTATACACGCCTACACGTTCGATTAGACCAAGAGGCGTTTGCACGCCAAACGAACAAAGTTTCATCTTTTAGACCTTAAGGTGAAGCACACAGCTGGCTCACGAATCTGCGTTATCAGAACAAAACTGAATTTCAATCGTGCAGTGAACAATTTCTTCGTGCACGGCGAGTTGTTTACGAATCGTATCGGGTGTCAGGTTGACATCATGCGTCAACACGCTCAGGGCGCACGAATACACTTGCTTACCCACACGCCAGACATGAAGATCGATCACGCGAGTGTGTCCCGCCTCTGCACCCGTTTCTACCACCTCGCGAATTTCCTCAACAACAGGATGATCCATTTCTCGGTCAAGCAGCACCTTACCCGTTTCGAGCAACAACCCTTTGGCCCATATTGCGACCATCACTGCACCCACGATCCCCATCACCGGATCAAGCCACGACCAGCCCCACACCAAGCCGCCAATCAACGCGATCACTGCCAGTACCGACGTGGCTGCATCGGCCATGACATGAAGATAGGCCGCCTTCAGATTTAAATCAGAATGGTGGGCTGCCTGATGGCCATGCTTCTCGCTGTGGTCAGGTGAGCTCTGCGCGTGACTTTGGCCCTGTGCGCGGCTATGACCGTGACCGTGCTCATGACCGTGGCCATGACTATGGCCATGATCCTCGTGAGAGCGCCCTAAAATGACCGCACAAACAAGGTTGACAACCAAGCCAATGATGGCGATCACAATCGCCTCTTGGTAGTGGATCGGCTTTGAGTCTAATAAGCGTTCGACCGAACCAACCACCATCCAGACCGCGACACCGACCAAAAAGAGTGCGCTGGCAAAGCCCGCCAACACCTCGATTTTCCAGGTGCCAAACGCAAAACGCGGATCGAGTGCATATTTGCGTGCTGCTGCGTAAGCGAAGGCGCTTAAGCCTAGCGCGACGGCATGTGAACTCATATGCCAACCGTCAGCTAACAAAGCCATCGAGTTGAACCACCACCCAGCAACAATTTCGAAGACCATCATGACCGCTGTGATCCACATCACCCAGCGCGTGCCCCGTTCTGCGGCACGACTACCTTGATCAAAGGTATGACTATGAATCCAGTCAGACAAATTATGTGTATGCATACGGCACCTTGAAGACGAATGATTGGCTTTTTACCTCGACTAGATGGTAAAACAAAAATAACAACATCTGAGCACGCTACCCAATAAACCTTTTATTGCGGCTGTCGGCCACATTGCACGGAGACAAACGTGAACCTTTTTCCAATGATGCTGCGCAGCATGACGCTCTTGACTGTAACCCTGATCAACCCGTCGCACGCGCAAACGACCGAGTCTTTCCCGACCCGGCCAATAAAAATGGTAGTGCCCTTCGGCCCTGGTAGCGGCACCGACACCGTCGCGCGCGTTGTCGCCCAACACATGCAAACGTATTTAGGGCAACCCGTCACGGTTGAGAACCGCGCAGGCGCAAATGGCTTTATCGGCGCAGAGGCAGTCGCGCGCTCAGCGCCTGATGGTTACACGGTTTTTGTAACCTCTGCCTCAATTCACTCGCTCAACCCAAGCCTGTTCAAAACTTTACCCTACGACACTGAACGTGATTTCGCGCATGTTGGGGGCATCATGGAGGCCTACTACACACTGTTAGTGGGCGACACCTTGCCCGTAAAAAGCGTACAAGAACTCAGCGCATGGCTAAAAGCACACCCAGACAAAGCCTCCTATGGTTGGGGTGCCACGGTGGGGCAGATCGCGGGCGCGACCTTTTTAAAGCAGACTGGAACCAGCGCAACGGGTGTCCCGTACAAAAGCAGCCCTCAAGCAGTGACAGATTTAATCGGCGGACAAATCAAGTTCATGTTTAACGACGTAACAACATCGAAGGCGCATTTAGGTCAACAACGTCTGCGGGCGCTCGCCGTCACATCGCCCGAACGAATCGTCGGGCTTGAAGATGTACCCACCATGGCACAAGCTGGAGTCGCGGATTTTGAGATGACAACGTGGGTGGGGATGCTGGTGCCCAAGAACACCCCCTCGGCCATCATTGGCACGTTAAGCGCAGCGCTACTCAAAGCTGTCGCCTTACCCGAGGTAGCCGCAAAGATGCAGGCCTGTTGTTCAGCACGGATGCTCGTCAAAACCCCCGAAGCGTTTGCACAATTCATGCGAGACGATCAGAAACAGTGGGCCAAAAAGATCAGCGAGGCAGGGGTAAAGCCCGAATGAAAGCAACATCACACAGACACGCCGGAGAATTTATATGAACGATCGACTCGAACTACGCGCCCTTGGCCAAAGCAAGCAACACGAACTCTTTGGTGATACCCCACCAGAAAGTGGTCACGCAGCGTTTGATCAATTTGAGCAAGAGTTTGTCTTTGGTCGGGTCTGGGCGCGACCGGGGCTTGACGTAGCCTCGCGAATGATCGCCACACTTTCAGCCCTTTGCGTTGGTCGCCGTTTGTCGTCGCTAGAGCACTACATCGATGCCGCGCTAGATGCTGGCTTAAGTGCCCAAACGATTAACGAAATCTTTATGCAGTGTGGCATCTATGCAGGATTTTCGACCACAACGAAAGAGTGTTTGACTCTGGCGCAACGTGTCTTTGACGCTCGAGGTGTATCGCTCCCAGTGACCGCGAGCCGCGATGATCCCTTAGCGCTCGTGGCCGAACGCGGTCAAGAGGTCATGACAACGCTTCACGCCGAGCGTCGACACGTTGGTTACGCCAACCCTGAAAACTCGATCGCCTCAGCGTTTTACCCAGATGTCGTACAGTTTTGCTACGGTGAACTCTGGAAGCGCCCTGGCATGGAAATGCGTGAGCGTGCTATCTGCGCCATTGCCTCGTTTACAGCCTTGACGTTTTCGGGGTTAGTCACTAAGTTTTCTAAAGCAGGTTTGAACTGCGGGCTCACGCAAGCCGAAGTGGTTGAAGTCGTCATTCAAACTGGCCCCTATACTGGGCTTGCGCCCGTGCTGATGGGCTTAGCCGCACTGAGTGCGTAACGAGCGTCGAGGCGTCTCATGCACAGTAAAAGGCGCTTTACTTTATTTGCCTATTAGTCACCGAATCATTTCCTAGCCGACCCATTCACCCAGCGCACACCGCTGACCCTGATCAAGTTGGCCAAAAAATATCCTTTTCCGCTGAGATCACCATGAAAAACTCTCTTGCAAAAATTGCAACAGCCACCGCACTCAGTACTCTCGTTTCCTTTAACGCCGCAGCAGAGATTACTCGTTTAGAAATCACTTCGACACAGCCGTATGGCACATTTCGCGCTGGCGACTACACCATCATCCAAGCCACGCTACACGGCCAGCTATCGCCCACAGAACAGATTCCTGGGCTAGACAAAGCCCCATTGAATGCGCTGGGAAAGGTCGACTATTCAACCAAGCTTGTCCTCACGATGCCAACAGACAAATCGCGCGGCAACGGTGCACTACTCGTTGACGTACCCAACCGCGGCAAGGCTTATGCCAATGCGCTATACAACTCGCCTCGCGACGAACCGTTTCAATCAGGCACCTTCGAGCAAGGTACCGGATTTTTACAAGACAACGGCTTTTCAATTGCCGAAGTCTATTGGGAACTAGGCCAAGGCGCGAATCTTCCCTCTTTTGTTGACGCAGAGGGAAAGAGAAAATATGTTGAGGGCGCGGGCTTTGCCATGATGCGTGATGCAGGTGTCTTTCTCGCACACGCCGCAAAGGACTCAGCAGGCAACGCGAATCCACTCGCAGGAATGATCAGCCGCACACTTGCAAGCGGTAAATCGCAAACCGGAAGATTTCTGAAAACCTTTTTACTAAGCGGCTTCAACATGGCGGGCCCACAGCGGGTCTTTGACGGCATGCACGTTTTTGTTTCTGGCTCAGGACTACTGCCCATTATGCAGACAGGCACCGGTCCCGAATCAAGTGCAAACGGCACACCTAGCTTTACCAATCCCGAGATGCCTGGTGTGCACGACGGGCTGTTAACAATCGGTGAGATCACCACTCAGGTTGTCGCGCGAGGTGAGGTTCCACCGAAGATGATACTCATCACGACCTCAACTGACTACTACTCATTGCGCGCCTCGCTTGGGCGCACCGGCGCTGAGGGGCAAGCCGATCAAACGCTGCCCGAGAACGTTCGAATGTACGACATCGCAGGATCATCCCATGTGCTGATCCCACTCAAACCGGCATACTGTACGCTGTCGCAAGGAGTGCTTGACTGGACACCCGTCTCGCGCGCTACCTTTTTACGGCTGGACCAGTGGGTAGGCTCAAATGTCGCGCCGCCTGCCACACAACTCATGACCCTCGAGCGCGCCTCGGCTCTTCCAGCGACCCTCAAGGCGCCAAACAATCTACCCAATGCCGTGATGCAAGTGCCAAAATTAGACGCGGATGGCAACGCCTTGGGCGGGGTGAGGCTCCCTGACTTAATCGCCCCCCTAGGAACGCATGGTGGGCAAAACTCCCCCGAGACACGCTGTAGCTTGATGGGCTCATACATCCCTTTCGCAAAGGATGCCGCCCAACGCACAGAAAACAACGACTTGAGACCTTCAGTAGCCGAGCGATATAAAAATCGCGATGATTATGTCAATCGCATTCGGAGTGCTGCGCTTAACCTGCTCGAAAGCGGATTTCTCTTGCGCGACGATGCCGCCATAATCGTTCAAGCGGCGGCAACCACCAGAGCCTTTGGTGAACTCAAACCCAACCCCAACGCTCGCTAACAACTCAGAGATGTCAGGCTAAGCGTCGTGTGCCCGAGACGCTCGAAACGCCACGAAACATTACGCCAACCTGACAAATTATCATCTCTAAACTTTCTGATGTTAGGGATTAACCCTAGGTCATTCGCCCTCGCAGAGACTTATACTTTGCAGTGATATTTTTAAACGTCATCGGTTCATTTATTCCAGTGAGGAGACCTTCATGAGTGAAATCAAGCCAGCAGTCAATGCGGTAAAAGCACGCCGTAAATTTCTAACCGGCGCCACTGCAGCCGGTGCAGGCATGGCCACCTTGGGTTTCCCCATGGTGTCGAATGCCCAAACAGTTAACTTCCGTTTCCAGTCAACCTGGCCCGCGAAAGATATTTTTCACGAGTACGCACTTGACTATGCAAACAAAGTCAATTCGATGTCCGGCGGACGTCTCAAAATTGACGTACTACCCAGTGGCTCTGTTGTCGGCGCATTTAATTTGCTCGACGCAGTCTCAAGTGGCACGCTTGATGGCGGCCATGGTGTGTTGGCGTACTGGTATGGCAAGAGCCCAGCCTTAGCGCTTTGGGGTTCGGGCCCAGCCTTTGGTATGGATCCAAACATGCTGATCTCATGGCATCAGTATGGTGGCGGTAAACAGCTACTCGAAAAAATTTACGCTAGTCTGAAAATGGATGTTGTGTCATTTGTTTATGGCCCAATGCCAACTCAACCACTGGGCTGGTTTAAAAAGCCTGTCACCAAGACTGAAGACTTCAAAGGCCTCAAGTACCGCACCGTTGGCCTGTCGATCGAGATCTTCAATGCCATGGGTGCATCGGTTCAAGCCTTGCCGGGCGCCGACATCGTTCCAGCAATGGATCGTGGCGTATTGGATGCAGCTGAGTTTAATAACGCTTCGTCAGACCGCACACTCGGCTTTGCCGACGTGTCAAAAGTCTGCATGCTGCAAAGTTTTCACCAGTGCTCAGAGCAGTTTGAGATCTTGTTTAACAAGAAAAAATTTGACGCGCTCCCCGCTGAATTGAAATCGATTATCACGATCGCAACTGAGGCGGCTTCAGCAGAAATGTCATGGAAAGCTGTGGATCGCTACTCGGCTGACTTTATTAAGCTGCAAACCGAAGACAAAGTACGTTTCTATCAAACACCAAAGTCAATTCTTGAAGATCAACTCAAAGCATGGGATGTCATCATCGCCAAGAAATCAGCTGAAAACGCCGACTTCAAAGCAGTGCTCGACTCACAGCGCGAGTTTGCTCGCCGTGCAGGTCGGTGGCAGAACTTCACCAACGTTGACTACAAAATGGCCTACGACCATTACTTTGCACCTAAGAAGTCTTAAGCAGAATCGGTGTTAAACCATAATCCGGATAGTTGCCTATCCGGATTATTTTTTGCCGTTAAATCGTAGAGTCAAAGCAGATCATGGATTCAAAAAAAGATTTTAAGAAACTGATGCTCGTCGTCGATGAGGTCAGCACGTTTGTTGGGAAGGCCTCCGGCTGGCTCATCATTCTGTTGATGGTGATGGTGTGTATTGATGTGTTCAGACGCTACGTACTCAATGCGCCTTCCGCATGGATCGGCGAACTCTCGGTGATGTGTTACGGCGCCGTCATTATGCTATCGGGTGCTTACACGCTTGCCCAAAATGGCCATGTCAGAGGCGATTTTTTATACGGCTCAATGAAGCCACGCACACAAGCCACTTTTGATTTGATTTTGTACATTACTTTTTTTCTACCAGGCGTTGCCGCCCTGTGCTACGCCGGTTACACCTTTGCGGCTGACTCTTGGCGGATTGGCGAACACACCACGCAAATCGCAAATGGTCCACCCGTCTACCACTTTAAGTCTTTAATTCCAATCGCCGGCGCTTTCTTGCTTTTACAAGGCGCGATCGAGATGATTCGTTGCGTCATTTGCCTCAATACCGGCGAATGGCCAGAGCGCTTAAAAGACGCCGAAGAGATCGATGTCGTCGAGCAGCAACTACAAGCTTCAACCTACGTTGACGAAGAGTCAAAGAATATGGCTATTGCGCGTGCCAAAACAATTGATGAAGAGGCCCACCATCGCATTGGTGGCATGAAAGGAGAAAAATCATGAGCGATCCGTATCTCGGCCTCTTGATGCTGTGCCTGATCGTTGTGGTGATTATGTTGGGCTTTCCAACAGCCTTTACCTTGATGGGTTTAGGCATGGCGTTTGGCTTCTTTGCTTTCTACGACCCAAGCGACGTCTGGACAAATAACAAGATTTTCACGCTAATGGTTCAGCGCACTTACGGAGGGATGACAAACGACACGTTATTGTCGATCCCACTCTTTGTGTTGATGGGCTACGTCATGGAACGTGGTGCCCTGGTCGACAAAATGTTTCATAGCGTGCAACTCGCGTTTCGGGGTATGCCTGCGTCGCTCGCGGTTGCTACGCTGGTTATTTGTACGTTCTGGGGTATTGCCAGCGGCCTGGTAGGCGCAGTGGTGGTACTAATGGGCGTGATCGCGCTTAAGCCCATGCTCAACGCTGGCTATGATGTTCGCCTGGCCAGCGGCGTGATTACAGCGGGTGGCACACTTGGGATCTTAATCCCGCCGTCTGTGATGATCATTGTGTATGCAGCGGTCGCCGGCCAATCGGTCGTCAAGCTTTATGCTGCGGCAATGCTGCCCGGGTTTTTCTTGGCACTGCTGTACTTGGTCTATGTCATTGGCTGGGCACTCATTGATCCAAAGATTGCGCCTAAGCTGCCTCCTGAGTTATTGAAGGTGCCAATCCCGGCTCCTGTTGCCTTTCTGCGCGATCACTACTCGACAAACTTTTTTGTGGCAACAATCAAGGCGACCTTTGCACCCGGGCCGTTATTGAACGCCCCTGAAGGCACGAGTATTACGTATGGCCGTATTATCAAGAATCTAATCTCTGCGCTGTTTCCTTTAATCATGACAGTCGCGCTGATCGCCGGCACGTGGTGGTACGTCGTGATTCATCCCAAGGCGCAGTTCGATGAGGCGCAAGCGGTGCTCGTGCTGGCTAAACCCTTGCCGGGCCCCACCAACTCAGCGCCGGCCAAAGCGCAAGAAGAGACGTTGGTAGAAATCGGCGCTGAGAGCACCTCATCCTCACGCTCTTCAAGTAACAGTGGCGGTGGTCTGGTGGCGTTAGATGCGGATCCCGATAATGCTGACAGCCAAAAAGCAGAGGTCTACACCCCGCCTTCAGATAACTTCTACCTTTATTTTGGAATCACAAGCGTTTTAACAATGCTTTTGCTGATCAACTATTACCGCAAACTGAGGGATGAGCAATTTGAAATTCTGAAGTTGCTCGTTGAGTCGGTTATGCCTTTGGGTATTTTGACTGTGGTCGTGCTTGCGGTGATTTTGCTAGGCATCACAACGGCAACTGAATCGGCAGCTATCGGTGCGGCGGGCGCTTTCTTGCTTGCCTGGTCATCGGGATCGTTTACCTTTGAACGCATGAAGCAAGCCGTATTCTTGACCACAAAAACGACCTCTATGGTTTGTTGGTTATTTGTTGGCTCGGCGCTGTTTTCAGCAGTGTTTGCGATTCTAGGCGGCCAACAGATCATCGAAAGTTGGGTGCTGGGCATGAACTTATCACCCCTGCAATTTATGCTGCTCTCGCAGGCTTTGATTTTTGTACTCGGCTGGCCGCTCGAGTGGACAGAAATCATCGTGATTTTTGTGCCAATCTTTTTGCCTATGCTGTCGCACTTTAATATCGATCCGATTCTCTGGGGCACACTGGTCTTTGTCAACTTGCAAGCGGCCTTCTTGTCTCCACCCGTAGCCATGTCAGCGTTTTATCTGAAAGGCGTGGCACCACCGCACGTCACCTTGAATCAGATTTTTGCTGGCATGATGCCTTATATGTTCATCGTGATAATTTGTATGGCAATCATGTATGTCTGGCCAGGCATGACGCTATGGCTCCCTAAATATCTTTATGGTGGTGGTTGAAATCAATATGTCAGCAGAAGCTAAACTTAAAGAGCTTGGGCTTGAATTGCCCGCGACTCCTGTTCCCATTGCAAGTTATGTGTCCTGGCGCAGGGCCGGTCAATTACTTTACCTTTCAGGGCAAGGCCCACGCGACGATGCCGGCAAGATCAGCATCGGGCGTTTGGGGCGTGACTGCTCGGTTGAACGGGGCTACGCCGACGCGCGTCGTGTTGGGTTGCAGCTCTTAGGGACGATACGCTCAGCGATCGGCTCACTTGATCATGTCGAAGCGGTCATCAAACTGCTGGGGATGGTCAACGCCGAGCCCGACTTTGGCGATCAGCCCAAAGTCATTAACGGCTGCTCTGAAGTGCTGATCGAAGTGCTTGGTGAGCGCGGCAAGCATGCACGCTCGGCGGTTGGCATGGGCTCACTGCCCAATGGCATGACCGTTGAGGTCGAGGCGATTATCTTAATCAAAGACGGGTTCTAAACCTGCAAGCGCACTGCAACAGTGCGCTTGTGCTTCTCACCAAGACAGTGTGACGCGCGCAAGCCAACTGTATTTTTAGCCTATTAGACTTATCTGAGCCCTGCACTGCAAAGTTGAAAGTCAATAGACGCAAAAAATATTAGTCGAATACAGGTAATGCCCTACTGTCCACCGAGTACCGTGTTGGCAATCCGCTGAGCCCCTTGCGGCCCACGCGTTGTCAACCAATTTGGATGCGCCTCTAACAAGTTTGTCATCATCTCTTTCGCCTTGGTGCGCTCGCCCATTCGATACCTCGTCCAGGCGTATCTAAACTCATGTGTAGGCTCGGCGGGCTCTAACTCAATCGCGCGCAAAATTAAAATTTTTGCCTCTTTTAAATCATTAAGTTCGGTGCTGACAAAGGCCGCATGCGAGTGAGCCCATGCCGCCCTGGGGTTTGCCTTAATTGCGGCAGCAAATTCAATATAGGCTTTGCGCAGGGCTTCTTTGGTCGGGGGCTGGCGGTCTATTGCGCGCATGTACTCGAGCCCCAAGTGAATGTGACAGCCCGGCGACTGTACCGGAAGTGCACAGGCCTTTTCAAATTCTTTGACGCCGGCAGCGCGATCGCCAGACGAGCGCAAGGCTACACCTTTCGCGTTGTAACCAAGCGGACTAGACGGGTTCAGCAAAATGGCTCGATCAGCGTACTCAATCGACTCGGTATAGCGTTTCTGGCTAGTTTCAAACTCAGCCATCCCAATCAGCGCGGGGTAAAAATTTGGGTCAATGGACAGCGCCTCAAGCAAATATTGATCACGCTCAGTCAAAGGCGCAAGCGTTGAACGAAGCCAAAGCGCAAACTTACGCTCAGCCGGAGTCCCTGAGAGGATCAGTGGCCGTAAAACCTCTAGGGCTAGCTCTGGCTTACCCAACCGCTGGGCGGCCAAAGCTGCGCGTAAGGGCTCAAAATGGGCGTACAAGTCGAAGGCCAGCAGCTTAAGCAAATCGTCAAGCTCGGTTTTTTCGGGACTGTTCTTTCGCTTTGAGACGACCTGCTGTGTCAGGCGAATTCTGCCCTCAAGACTTGCGAAACCGCTTTCGGTCAATACGTTTGTGATGTCACCTGAAATGACTTGTGGGTTTTTCTGAAAAACAAAACGCACGGCTTGTTCGATCGACTGTAGTGAAATACCTCCAACGCTCGCCTCAATTTTTGCATCTGTCCCCTTAGACATCCCGCTAAACAGCGCGTTCTCTGGGCCATCGACCCCCCCTTTCGGGTTAGAGTTCGCGATTAATTTGTACGCATTGATCTCGTCGAGCAGGCGTTGAACCACAACCTCACTCTTAAAGCCCTGAGCCTCAAGGCTCGCCGGAATCTCGATCCGATCGAGCACCACCGAGGTCGGATGAAACACCGACTTAAATACGAAGCCCGTTCCAAATAACGCGCTCACGCTAATGACTAGCGAGGTAACCGTTTTTGAAATATTTTGAACAATGTTTAGTTTGTCAGCTAGAGCCATCGAAGAGCTTCCTTTCACAGTTCAGTAAGATTAGCAGCGCACAGCGCTCAAATATATTACATGTGAGCCACGCCCCGCCTGACCTAGCGTTTGCCGGCTTGCTGCGTTTGTCCGACCCAAACCTAGCTTGCATCAGCCTGCCGCCAGAGGCTTCAGCCGTTTAAAACCTAGACTTTGGGGATTAAAAATTTCGGAATCGCCCAAGACGGTTTGATTATGGTAATTTAAGTACCTCACAAAACCAATATTGACAAGCCATGAACACATCAGCAACCATCCAAAACGTTGACGCCATTATTGTTGGCTCCGGCTTTGCGGGGATGTACCAATTACATAGCCTGCGCGACAAACTAGGCTTGAATGCCAAAGTGATCGAACGCGGTGCGGGCGTAGGCGGCACGTGGTACTGGAATCGCTACCCAGGGGCGCGTTGCGACTCTGAAAGCCACACCTACATGTATTATTTTTCTCAAGAGCTCGTGCAAGCGTGGGAATGGTCAGAGCGCTACCCCCAGCAGGCCGAGATTTTGCGCTACATGAACTTTGTTGCCGACAAGCTGAATCTGCGTTCGGATATCAAACTCAACACGGCGATGACACAGGCGCATTTCAATGAAGCCACGAATCGCTGGTTGGTCACAACAGATACCGGCGAACAGTACAACGCCCAATTCTTAATTACCGCAGTTGGGTGCCTCTCTAACGCCAACGTTCCTAAAATCCCAGGCATCAGTGACTTTAAGGGAGACTGGTACCACACCGGCCAATGGCCACACGAAGGCGTTGACTTTACTGGCAAACGGGTGGGTATCATCGGGACAGGTTCAACCGGCATCCAGGCAATCCCTGTGATTGCAGCGCAGGCCAAGCATTTGACGGTGTTTCAGCGTACCGCAAACTACAGCTTACCGGCACGGCATCATCCCTTAACCCCAGAGTTTAAAAAGTACGCCAAAGAGCACGCGCCCGACATTTATAAAGTCATGACGTCCAATACCAACGGGCATGCGTTTTATATCGAGGATCGCTCAGCCGTTGAAACCCCAGCCGACATTCGTCAAAAAACGTATGAAGATAAGTGGGAAATGGGCGGCTTTCAGTTCAGAGCCTCTTATCGCGATCTGTTAACCGACGATGCAGCCAACAAAACTGCCGCAGACTTCATCCGCGAAAAGATTCGTGGCATCGTCAAAGATCCGAAAATGGGCGAGGTCCTGTCTGACATCGACCATCCGTTTGCAGGTAAGCGGCCGCCAATTGACGATCACTACTTCGAGACCTACAACCGCGACAACGTCGCACTCGTTGATCTGCGCGCAGCACCTATCGAAAAAATTACGGCGAAAGGGATTAAAACGACAGAACAAGAATACGAAGTCGACATCATCGTTTTTGCCACGGGCTTTGATGCCATGACAGGTTCGCTCGTTAGGCTGGATATTGTGGGCCGTAATAAGCGAACATTAAAAGACTACTGGAGTGCCGGCCCTCGCACCAATCTGGGCCTGCAGGTACCCGGTTTTCCAAACATGTTCACCATTACCGGTCCAGGCAGTCCGTCAGTACTCAGCAATATGCCCCCGACCATTGAGCAGCACGTCGAGTGGATCAGCGACTGCATCAGCAAAATGAAAGCCAAAGGCTTGAGCTGCGTTGAAACGAGCGAAGCTGCGAGCGAAGCCTGGCAAAAAGAGGTTGACCGCGCGGCCAACGCCACCCTGCTGCCCAAAGTCAAACACTCGTGGTACTTGGGGGCGAACGTGCCCGGCAAACCCCAAGTGTTTATGCCCTATGCAGGTGGCTTTGCACACTATCGCGCGATCTGCGACAAAGTGGCCAGCGAGGACTACAAAGGCTTTGAAATGAGCTGAGCACCCTGCTTGCTAGCTGAATGATTGGCCTCAATGACCATTCGAGCTAAGCATAGCTTTATTTTTGCTCTCGTTTAGGCTGACTTCCGGGCAGATTGGTCCATATCCCTTCTAGTGCGATAATCGCACTGGTAGGGATTTTTACTTACCCTTCAACTTTTTCTCATCTACGACTAAGGTTCTGCGTTCATGGCACAAAATCTCGATCTGCTGAAAATCGCTCA
>JBAWWV010000002.1:0-40803 GCA_037146575.1 Alcaligenaceae bacterium
ATCCAGCCGTGCGCGATCGGTTGGTCAAGAGTGGGTCGGATGTGCTCGAGCGCCCCCTACCTACCCCAGAGTTTGAAGCCTTTGTTCGAGGCGAGGTACTACGCTGGCAAAAAATTGTGCAAGACGCCGGTGTTAAAGTGAATTAGTCTAGTGGGCATCAGTCATTCTTTTTAAGTGAATTATTCAGCTGTCAGCAAACGCCCTTCTTTTACCATCCCGGGAGATTAAACATGTCCGCCCTTTCCGACTCACTAAAAAAATATATCGGAATGAAATCCACAACTGAGATCGCGTGTGATTCCGTTGAACGTGGTGCCGTGCGCCGTTACGCACAAGCCATCATGTATGAAGATCCGATCTTTGATAAGCCTTGTGCCAACAATGCACGCTACGGCGGACCTGTTGCACCACCGCTATTCCCGACACATCTGGCGCGACGCGCCTTCGGCGTGCCAGATCCAATTCAAGCGAATGCGCGCAACATCGAGTTTGATGGCATCGTAGCAGCGACGAGTTCGGGCGGCTTACCCGCGCTTGAACCTCTGAACGGCTATGCGCTGCTCAATGGTGGCTCAGAAATCGAATTCTTTCGCTACGCACGTCATGGCGAGACCGTCAGCCAAACCTCAAGCTACGCAGACATCAGCGAGAAAGAGACTAGTAAAGGCCTCATCGTACTGGTTGTCACACAGACAGAATATCGAAATGGTGACGGTGAGTTATTAATTCGCACCCGTCGCACACAAATCCGGAGAAAATAATATGGCACTCGCTACCACTCCTAATTTTGAAGATGTCGCGATTGGCTCTGACATCCCCGGGCTTGAAAAAGGCCCCCTCACAACCGCGCACTTGATGCGCTGGTCTGCCGCCATGGAAAACTGGCACAAAATCCATTACGACAAGCCCTTTGCGATGGAACACGATAAGTTACCAGGCCTGCTGATTAACGGCTCACTCAAACAACAATTCGTGATGCAAATGCTTGCTGACTGGGCAGGACCAAACGGCTGGGCCTGGAAGGCCAGCTTTCAGTTTCGCGCGATGAATATTGTTGAAGAAACGGTACGCGTCTGGGGTCGCGTCATCGCAAAACGTGAAGGCCCAGGATACGGATTAATTGATATTGAGCTTGGTATTGTCAATGATGCGGGCAAAGAGTCAACGCCTGGCACTGCGACAGTGGCGCTGCCTTATAAAAATGGCAAACCCGTACCTTATCCCTTTGTTCCACCTGCTGCCTAAGTCGAGTTCGTATGCAACAAGCGTTACAGGGCGTCCGCGTTCTGGATCTGAGTCACGGTATCGCCGGGCCCTTTGCGGCCCGGCTACTTGGTGACTACGGTGCAGACGTCATCAAAGTTGAGCAGCCCGGCAGGGGTGACTTTGCACGCTATCTTGCACCGATAAAAATCGATGCCGCAGCGACCGAACAAAGCCTACTGTTTCAGTACCTCAACTGGAACAAACGTAGCGTTGCACTCGATCTGCGCTTAGCATCGAGTCGACCGGTCATGCGCAAGCTGATCGAACAAAGCGATATCGTGATTGAAAGTTTTAAACCAGGCCGACTTGAAAGTTGGGGCTATAGCGTTGACCAACTACTCGAATGGAATCCAACACTGGTTGTCACCTCAGTGACTAATTTTGGTCAAACGGGCCCGTATGCTCAATACCGCGCCAGTGATCTCACCCTGCAGGCCATGAGCGGGATCATGGCAATTAGCGGACAGGTCGATCGCGAGCCGCTCAAACACGGCCTATCGCAATCGTTCTACTGTGCAGGCCTCACTGCGGCCTACGCTTCGACCATGGCATACAGTGCCGCGCAAGCCGAGCAGTTTGGCGAACATGTTGATGTATCGATTCATGAGTGCCTCGCCTCTGAATTGGTGTTGAACCAGTCGTACTACGGTTTTTTAGGCGCAGTGCAAGGTCGCCGAGCGGTTGTTCAAGACCCCTTTGCTGGCGAACCCATTGCGGCGCGCAAAGGGTTTTTAGCGTTTCAAACCGGCGGAGGTGCACCGTTCGAAACGCTTGCAGAATTGTTTGGTCGTCCAGAGTTTCGCGAACCTAAATTTGTCAGTCCGCCTCAGCGCGAGAAACGGGTGCCTGAGGTTCGTGCATTACTGGAAGAGTGTGTCCAAGACCGCGATGCAAAAGAGGTATTTCTAGCTGGCGCCTCAAAAAGACTATTGATCGGCATGGTGCAAAGTGCCGACGATCTGCTGAACTGCGAACACCTTAACGAACGGCAAGTTTTCGCTGAAGTCGCACACCCGGCGACCAACACACACTTACAGTTTCCGGCAGAGCTCACTAAACTTTCTGTCACTCCAACAAAGGTGCGTCGTCGCTCGCCGATGCTAGATGAACATCGGCACGAAATCTTGGTCACGCAGCTTGGCCTGAGCACCGCCGAGCTCGCGGGTCTAGATCTAGCGACAGGACACTGATCATGGAAAAGAAAAAGAAACTTCCTTTAGAGGGCGTTCGCGTTCTTGATTTGTCTTACGTCTTTGCTGTGCCTTACATGGCTGGGCTCTTGAGTGACCTCGGTGCCGAAATCATCAAGATTGAAGCACCCCACAAGCTTGATCAAACACGTGGCCGAGCCTTCGGCCCCTATCTCGATAATGATCCCGCGCAAGATCCCTGGAATCGCTCGGGTATTTTTTATGTGGTCAACCGCGGCAAGCGGTCTTTAGCACTTGATTTAGGCCAAGACAAAGGCCAAGAGATCTTTCGCGATTTGGTACGCAAAAGCGATATCGTGCTTGAGAACTACACGCCCCGTGTGATGCGCAAGTGGGGCTTGAATTACGACGAACTCAAAAAGATTAAGCCCTCGCTCATTATGTTGTCCAACACTGGCTACGGGTCAAGCGGGCCGTGGTCAGCGTTTCCAAGTCAAGGTACAACACTTGAAGCGACGATGGGTGTAACTTTCTATACCGGCTATGAGGGCGACAAGCCCTGGAAAGTTGGCCAATCTTATCCAGACTTTATCGCCTGCTGGGCCGGCATGAACGCGCTGTGGGCTGCGATCGTTCACATGCGCAAGACTGGGCAAGGTCAATGGATCGACTGTGGCATGTATCAACTCGGGCTCTCACTTATCCCAGAGGCTCTGATTCAAAAGCAGCTCGATGGCACTGACCGCCCTCGGATCGGCAATGAAGATCTTGAGCATGTGCCTAGCAATTTATATCGCGCTAGTGGCAATGATCAATGGATTGCTATTACCGTTGACTCGGATGAGCGCTGGGCCAAGCTCGCGGCACTGATGGGTCAGCCTGCACTCGCGCAAGATCAGCGTTACGCCACTGCCGCAGCTCGGCGCACGCACCGCGTCGAGATCAACACGCTGGTGTCGGCCTGGACCGTGTCTGGTGAAGTCACTGAGTTAACACGCTTGTTGCAAGCGCAAGATATCGCCAGCGGCCCGGTATTGAACAGTAAAGACCTGTTCATTAACCAACACTTACAACACCGCGGTTTTTATGAGCGCGTTGAACACCCGGCACCGATTGGTCCGCGCCCGATTATTGGTCGCCCCTACCGACTGCGGTTTCGTGATGCGCACATTAAGAAGTCGGGGCCACGCTTTGGTGAGGATAACGATGCGATCTTGCGCGACATCCTGGGGATGACACCAGAGCAGATTGCCGAGGTCAAAGCCAACAAAGTGGTATGTGACCTACCAACCAACCCAGGCTTATCAGGCACGATGGATACCGAGATGATGCTGCGCTTGGGTACACTCTCAGCTGTAGACAAAAACTATCGCAGCATAATGGGTGTAGACCGATAAAGGGATTACCATGCAACGCTGTTCTTGCGCTACTTTTTCGTATGCAGGATTTTTGCGTCTGATCCTTGCTGCAATCCTGTACTACCTGCCTGCTGTCTTATGGGCTCAGGCTTACCCCAATCGTCCGATCACCTTTGTCGTGCCCTATGGGCCTGCCGGCTCAACCGATCCGATTTCAAGGCAATTTGCGACCCAACTTGAAAAAGTCTTGGGCGTTGAAGTCAATGTCGAAAACAAACCTGGCGGCTCGGGCACAATCGGTTTTGGCATCATTGCGCGCGCCAAGCCCGACGGCTACACAATTGGTTTAGGCACGAATAGCATTTTGGCCTACCAGCCTTTAGTTAATCAAAGCTTGACGTTCAAGACACCCGATGCCTATCAACCGATCGCTAAGCTCGGTGAAATGCCTGTGATCTTGGTCGTGCGTGCAGATTCGCCCTGGAAAACCTTCGAAGAGTTTGTTGTTCATGTCAAAAAGAATCCCAACAAAGTTCGTGCCTCAGTGTCGGGCTTACGGACTGTGCCAGATTTGGTCGCCCAAGAGTTCAACAAAAATAGCGACTTGAAGCTGCGCACAATACCGTTTACGGGCGGCAGCGGCGAAGCATTGTTAGCGCTACTGGGTAACCGTGTCGAGGCCACGCTCTTTACCGGTGCGGTCGGCATCCCGGGTCAAGTCCAGGCGGGCAAAGTTCGGGTGCTTGCTGTCTTTAAAAAGGGGGTCTATGACCCTGTGCCTGAGGCCATCTCGACGATTGATCAAGGCTACCTCACGACGCTATCGGCCCAGTTTTATGTCATGGCGCCTAAAGGTTTGCCCAAAGAGGTGCTCGACAAACTAGTCAGCGCCTCAGCACAAGTGATCAATAGCCCTGAATACGCCACGTTTGCAAAAGAGGGCTACGCGCTCGAGCCGAAAAGTCCAGAGGCGCTCAGTGCAGAAATCGTACGCGATACAAAAACCTTTACCGAGCTGCTGAAATTGCTCGATCAGAAACCCTAACAAGCAACCTATGACTGGTCATTCCATTTCAAAACGCTCCGCGTACCTGTCAACCGGCGGGCTCGGGCTCTTGCTTTCAGCAGGGTATCTTACGATGGCGACTCAACTACCTCTGGGCGAAATGGACGCACCGGGCGCAGGATTATTTCCGGTGTTAGTCGGTGCCATTATGTGTTTTGCCAGCCTGGCAACCGTTTGGGAAGGCTGGAAAACACCACGTACTGACGGCATCGAACTGCCAGTCGGGCAAGACCGCACACGTTTATTCAAACTCATTATTTTGCTCGCCCTCTACTTCACGGCGATGCCGTGGTTAGGCTACTCGCTCAGCAGCTGGGCTTTTGCCCTGCTCTTGATGCGCCTCTTGTCGCCACTTTCTTGGTGGCGCTGCGGCGCTTACGCAGCGCTGATGACCGGCGTCATCTACTTTTGTTTTATCTACTTGCTCAAAGTGCCAATGCCGTCTTTTGCTTTCTCCTTTTAAAAAATAATAGGTCTCGATTTTTATGGATGCACTTGACGGAATTCTTTACGGCCTGAGCGTTGCGTTTACCTTCAACAATTTGCTGGCGGCTTTGGTGGGTGCGCTTGCTGGAACCTTGATTGGCGTGTTGCCAGGCTTAGGGCCCACAGCTGGCATCGCAATGATCTTGCCCCTCAGCTATTCACTTGACCCAACAAGCGGCCTGATTATGATGGCGGGGATGTTTTATGGCGCCATGTACGGTGGGTCGACCACGGCGATTCTAGTCAATATGCCGGGCGAATCGGCCTCTGTGATTACCTGTATTGATGGCTACAAACTCACCAAGAAAGGCCGTGCGGGTGCGGTATTAACAATTGTGGCAGCTGGATCGTTTGTAGGCGGCGTGATCTCAGTGATGGGCGTGATGCTTTTTGCGCCTGCGTTGGCCGAGGTCGGTCTGTTATTTGGGCCTGCCGAGTTTTTTGCCCTGACTGCCGGTGGTCTGCTTTTGTTTTCAAGGATCTCAGGAGGATCCTTGGCTGCAGGGATTTTTCCAATGGCGATTGGCCTGATGCTCAGCACAGTTGGCCAAGAAGCCGTCACGGGCCAAGATCGTTTTACCTTCGGCTTGGCGGATTTGACTCTCGGCGTCGAGCTCGTAGCGCTTGTGGTCGGGTTGTATGGCATTGCTGAAATCATGAGCGTGGTCGAATCTCTTCAGACGCAGGTCAAGCCCTTACCCGTCAAGTTACGCGATATGTTTCCCTCTCGCCAAGAGTGGAGCCGTTCGGTCGCGCCGTTTGGTCGAGGCACGATTTTGGGGTTTATCTTTGGATTACTGCCCGGCCCCTCTGCGACATTGGCAAGCTTTGCTGCCTATCGACTTGAGAAAGGGGTTTCAAAATATAAGCACGAACTTGGAGAAGGTGCGATCGAAGGCGTGGCCGGCCCCGAAACCGCAAATAATGCAGCAGCGACGTCTTCAATGGTGCCGCTCTTAGCCTTAGGGATACCCTTTGGCCCCGTCACAGCCTTAATGCTTGCCGCCATGATGGTACATGGTGTGCAGCCGGGCCCAATGATGATGACCGCGCATCCACAAGTATTTTGGGGCGTGATTGCCTCGATGCTCGTCGGCAATGTCATGCTTGTAATTTTAAATGTGCCGCTCGTGAGTCTTTGGGTCAGTTTGCTACGCGTACCAAATCATATTTTCTTACCCGTCATTTTAATGATGGCCTCGATCGGGTGCTATAGCGTGCGTAACAGTATGCTCGACGTGGGCATGTTACTTGTTGTGGCGTTGATCGGTTACATCTTACGCAAGCTTGAGTTTCAATTAGCGCCGATGGTCGTTGGCTTGGTGCTTGGGCCGTTGATCGAAAAGCATCTGCGAGAAGGGCTATTTATGAGCTTGGGTGAACTCTCAGTTTTCTATACCAGCCCAATCGCGATTGTCATTTGGCTTTTAGTCATTGTGGTCATGCTGCTTGAGCCTCTGCGCCAACTTGCAGCACGAATGCTAGGAATCAAAATTAAAAAAATTATTCCAGAGAGCTCTGAGTAAGGTCTTTGAGCTGGGGATATTCGCAAGCGCTAAGCAACACCGTCTGCCTGAGGATGTTCGCGAGCGCTGAGTGAAGCTCTTAATTTGGCGACCTTACAGGGGCTCTGACAAGGTGTTGGTTGCTTGTTCGTGCCGCTGACGAACGATTTGCAGCTTATAGCGGCGCTCTGGAAAATAACTGATTGAGACTTCTGCCAGCAAATCGTTTGCGCCATAAAACATTGTGGTCACTCGCAGCAGAGGCGAGTCGACCAAGACACTCAAGCGCGAGGCAAGATTCGGATCGGCGCGCTGCGCTTCAATCCCTTGCTCGATACGCGTGTAAGCAACGGCGTAATATTTCTCGATCAAGTTATAAACGGTTGACGCACCCTCAAGTCTTGTTTGTATACCCTCAAATAGCGGGGCGACGAAGACTTCGGTATAACAAAAGGGTTCAACTGCATCTTTGCGCCAACGCAAAAATGTGATACGCAAACGCTGACTACCTTTTTCACAATTCAAAACAGACGCAAGCACATCATCCACCAAAATGTATTCGCTTGCTAATAACGTGCTGCGAGTATCTTTGACATACAACAAAATATCATCGGCTGTTGAGGCAATATTCACAAACATTTTTTCAGGCTGTTGCGATGCCAGGACTGAACGCGCACCCTGCGTACGATGGATATAACCGCTTTCCTGTAGCCTGCGCAGTGCCTCACGTAGCGTGGTTCGCGATACCTTGAAGCGTTTCGTCAACTCCATTTCAGACGGAAGCGACTCTCCTAGTTTCCATTTTGAGGCTTGAATATCTTGAATAATATCGAGTGCGATCTGTTGGGCAACTGTCTTTTTAGTTTTGCCAGAGATTGATGTCATGTGCAAAGGCCTAGTCATTGCAGCATCATAGCCAACGGGTTACGACTCACGAAGTTGATCTCTTGCGGCAAACCGCTCTGCTAAGGCAAGTGTTTGATGCGCCGTCGGCAACATCGCGTAATCCACCATAGCGCCCTGATAACTCACCGCGCCAGCGCCGCTTGACTCGGCACGCGCCATGGCCTCAATCAAGCCTTTCGCGTACGCAATGTCGTCTCTCGAAGGTCTAAAAATTCGATTGGCAAGCTCGACGTGGCTAGGATGAATCAAAGCAACACCTGAAAATCCCAATTGCTTAGCGCGACGAATCAGCCGTTCAACAAATTCAAGGTCATCTAGGCGAGTACCTAAAATTGCGCCAATCGGAAAGTTAGCGCCAGCCGCCCGGCTGGCCAAAATGGTTCTGGATTGCAAAAATAATTGTTCTTCACCGGACACGCTCGGCTCAAAGCCAAAGGCACGTGCGACATCACCTGACACCGGGCCTGAAACAGAGGTAATTAAGCCCGTGACTCGCGGACTGGTTGAAGCGATGTCATGTGCTGCCCACATACCTCTTGCTGTTTCTGGCAGAGGGATAATGCCGATCGTTTGCTCAGGCATCTGCGCCGCTGCTTCTGCGATCTTTAATTTTTGGTCGAGCTGAGCGATATCAGAGACTGAATCTGTTTTGGGCAACATGACGGCAGCCAATCCTGGACGCACAATCGCAGCGAGATCAAGATCGCAACCCGCATCAAGGGCGTTCACGCGCACCGTCACGACAATGCCCGCTGCACTGAGCAAATCTATCGACTCGGCGATGACACCTCGTGCCATCTCTTTCTTGTCAGGAGATACCGAATCCTCTAAATCAAGGATGACACCATCAACCGCAGTGCGAGCGGTTTTTTGTGCCCAATCTAGACGGTGCGCAGGTAAGAACAGTAGTGAACGCAAGGGCCAATATGATTGAGCAAGTGAGTCGTGCATGATGCATCCTTTGAGTGATGGGCGCGCGCCCATGCCAGTCTTAATACGACTTGGGTAACCCTAGCAAGCGCTCGGCAATGTAAGCCAAAATCAGATTCTGCGAGATCGGTGCAAGTCGCCACAGCCTAGTCTCACGAAAATAGCGTTCAACGTGAAACTCGCTGGCGTAGCCAAAGCCCCCATGGGTCTGCACCGCACGGTCAGCAGCCTCAAAGGCTGCGGCACCTGCTAGATAAAGCGCCATGTTTGCTTCTGCGCCACAGGACTGGCCCGCGTCGTATAAGGTCGCCCCTTTGAGCGCCATCAAATGCGCGGCTTCAAGCTTAGCCAGCGACTCGGCAAGGGGAAACTGTATCGACTGATTTTGTCCAATCATACGGCCAAACACCTTACGATTTTTAGCATATTCAGTTGCGCGATTAATCGCAGCGCGTCCCAGACCAACCGCTTCGAAAGACACCAAAATCCGCTCAGCATTTAAACCATCAAGAAGGTACTGAAATCCTTTGCCCTCTTCGCCAACTCGGTCAGACTCATGAACTCGCAGTTGATCATAAAACACCTCGCATGAAGACACTGAGTTACGCGCCATTTTTTTTATCGGACGGATCGTGACGGCTTTCGGATCCAAATCTACCAAAAACAAGGTCATGCCATCACTCGGTCTGGCCGCCTGCTCTCTGGGCGTCGTACGAGTTAAGAGCAAACATTTTTGCGATTCAGCAGCCTTACTCGTCCATATTTTTTTGCCGCTTATCACGTAGTGATCGCCGTCCCGTACGGCCTTGGTCGTAATACTTGTCGTGTCGGTTCCGGCATCCGGCTCTGTTACACCAAAACAGACGTGCAAGCTGCCATCCACGATTTTGGGCAAATACTTTCGCTTCATGGCTTCGCTCCCGTACTTCACCACGGGAGTCATACCAAACACACTCAAATGGACAGCACTGGCAGCCCCAAGACCGCCGCCGCTTGCCGATACCTCACCGAGCATCAGGGCAACTTCCATTAAACCCAAGCCAGAGCCACCGTACTCCTGAGGGATTGCCGCGCCCAAAAAACCGGCCTCAACAAAGGCCTGGTAAAACTCGTGTGGAAATTCGTGTTTGTCTTCTTTTTCAGCCCAATATTGATCGGGAAAACGGCGCATCATTTGACGCACCGACTCGGTGATCTCTCGCTGCGTATCGGTCAAATCAAAAGAGATCGTCATGGCCGCTTCATCATCAAGCCGGCACGCTCAATCACGGCAACGACTTCGTTGCGCTGGTTGTACCCAGTATGTTCAAAATAAACAATGCCTGCGTTGGGCCACTTCTTTGAAGGTCGTTTGGACAGAATACGCGTCTCTGAGCGCAAGGTATCCCCGACCCGAACAGGATTGGGAAACCTCACTTTCTCAAAGCCTAGGTTGCCTAGCGTCGTGCCTAAAGATAGCTCCGTGACTGGCAGTCCAACAATCAAACCCAACGTAAAAACGCTGTTCACCAAGCGCTCGCCAAAGGGGGTGGTTTTTGCAAATTCAGCATCAAGGTGCAAGGGCTGGGTGTTGTGCGTCATCGTCGTAAAGAGGACGTTATCCAATTCAGTCACCGTACGTGTCACCGGGTGTTTAAAGACTTGCTCGGGCTCGAACTCCTCGTAATACATACCTGCCATGATGGATCTCTCAATATGTCTGGACAAAGAAATTTTATTTTTATAAACTTGTCTAGTCAAGTTACTTTTCTGTTTATCTTTGGGCCAATTTTCTATGGATTTTGGTATTTCAGGCAAGCGCGCACTGGTGATCGGCGGCAGCTCTGGGCTAGGGCTCGCGGTCTGCGAAGCGTTGGCCGCCGAAGGTGTCAACCTCGCGATCTTTGCACGTAACGCTAGCCGGCTTGCAAGCGCCTCAGCTCACCTCACGCAGCGTTTCGGCGTTAAAGTCGAAACCGTAGCAGGCGACATCACCGAACCCCTTGAGGTTCAGCGCTTGGCTGAGCAACTAAAAGAATCTGGTGGCCTTGACATCTTGATTCTAAACACAGCCCGCCCGCCAAGCCCAATGAGACAGTTTTTAGACGAGACCGATGACTTGCGCTGGTCTCAAGCCTATCAACAGCAGCTGAACGGTGCTCTGGTGGTACTTAGATTTATCACGCCGCTTTTACTAGAAAAATCGTCGAGCCGCCTGGTCGCGATCACCTCGGCTACGGTCAAACAACCGATGCCCTCGCACGCCATCTCAACCGTCTTCAGAGCCGGCGTGCAAGCCGCGCTCAAACACCTCGCCAACGAAACTGCCAGCCGAGGGTTGACCGTCAACGCCGTTGCGCCGGCTAGCATCCTGACTGCAGGGCTGGCCACCCACCACAATCTTGCTGAACGCTCGCAAGCCATTCCTGTTAAGCGGCTTGGGACTCCAGAAGAGCTGGCCGCTACGGTAGTCTTTCTGACGTCGCGCCAAGCCGGCTTCATCACGGGTCAAACCGTGCAGGTCGACGGCGGTATGACCGCCGGCCTGGTGTAAGGCGGTATGTTTCTGATGTTGACGTTGAAGCGAACTCTTCGCATGCACTCAGGGCTGTTTACGTTCGAGCAAACTCCTCACAAGCACTTAGCATTTAACTTGTTTATACATGTTTATCATTTCTCATCACTATGATTGATCTTAAGTCTCAAAACCTACCCTCCGTTAGCCAGACAGGTCCGCTTTCTGGCTTCAGAGTCATCGACCTGACTGTCGCACTTGCCGGTCCTTACTGCACCTTGTTGCTTGGGGGGATGGGTGCTGAAATCATCAAAATAGAGGCGCCCGGCGGCAGTGATATCTCACGCAACAACCCTCCCTTTATTGGTAAAGAGGGTTTGAATTATGGCAAGCGGGGGCCGGATGATCTGTCAGTGTCTACGCTTGATCGTCAGCGCAATAAAAAGAGCGTCACGCTTGATCTGAAAACTGAACAAGGACGCACACTTTTTTACGATCTTATCAAGCATGCTGATGTGCTCGTTGAAAACTTTAGCGAAGGCACCACACAGCGGCTTGGAATCAGCTACGAGACCTTGCGAGAGCTTCATCCTGGGCTGGTTTACGCCTCCATCAGTGCCTTTGGGGCCAACGATTCGCATGTTGGCATCAAAGGCATGGATATCATCGTGCAGGCTCTGAGTGGCGTCATGGAAATCAATGGCTTTGCCGACAGCCCGCCGTGCCGAGTCGGCCTACCCATCGCTGACCTCACCGCACCACACTATGCACTCAGCGGCATCCTCGCGGCACTGCTTCACCGTAGTAAAACTGGGCTAGGGCAACATGTCGAGGTCAATATGCTCGATAGCTTAGCGGCACTCCTTGCGGTCGAGCACGTTGACCTGATGTACGAGCCGGGTGTCCCGCCTCGCTCAGGCAATCACCATGACCGCCTCACCCCGTTTGGCGTGTATCCCAGCCGCGATGGCTATGTTGCGATTGCGGCTTCTATCGATCTTTGGGCCCACGATCTGTTTCGCGCCATGGGGCGACAAGACCTGGTCACGGATCCGCGGTCGGCAACGCGCGGCGCGCGCTCGGTGCATGCGGCGCAAATCAATCAATGGATTGAAGAGTGGACCTGCGTTCTTAGCTCAGAAGATATTGTGCAACAACTCACGGCGCGTTCGGTCGCCGCAGTTCCGGTCAAAACACCGCATGAGGTACTCAACGACCCAGCGATGTTGGCGCGAGGTGCGATCATGCCTTTGCGCCACCCCAGCATTCCAAGCTCTGTCAATACCGTAGCACCAGGGTTACCCATTCACTTCTCGGCATGCAAAACAGGCTACGACCGCTATGCTGAAGCCCTTGGGCAAAGCAATGATGAAATCTACGCTGACCTGCTACAACTCAGCCCCGAGACGATCCAAAAACTTAAAAACCAATCAATCATCTAACCGAGACGCTGACTCATCATGAAAAACCTGTTTGACCCCCTACGTTTTCGCAACGGTATCTTCGCACCTAATCGGATCGCGCTTGCGGCCTTAACGAACTCACAGAGTCATGCGGATGGCTCTCTCAGTGAACAAGAGCTACATTGGCTGAACCTGCGTACTGAAGGTGGTTTCGGCATCATGACCACTTGTGCCGCGCATGTCTCAACCCTCGGCCAAGGCTGGCCAGGTGCCTTGGGCGTCAGTGCCGACCATCAAATCAGTGGCCTGACTAGGTTATCGAATGACACGCATCAGCGTGGTGGCCTGCTGCTTGCCCAAATCTTTCATGGTGGCTTGCGGGCCGACAAAACTGTTTGCGGTGGTCGTCCGATTAGCTCGAGCGATGGCGGTTCTGACGGCGCACGAGCCGCCTCTGAGCAAGACCTTCACGACGTGATCGAGGATTTTGCCCGCGCAGCAGAACGCGCGTACGCCGCAAAAATGGACGGCATAGAAATCCACGGCGCGCACGGCTATTTGTTTACCCAGTTTCTAAGCACTACCGAGAATCGTCGCACCGATCAATGGGGTGGCTCTTTTGAAAATCGGGCGCGCTTACTGCGACGAGTCGTGCAAGCGGTTCGAAGTCGCGTACCCGATAGTTTTGTGGTTGGCGTCAGAATTTCGCCAGAGGATGGCGGTAATGCACGTGGAATCGATCTAGATGAAAGCCTTCAACTCGCACGCTGGCTCACCGATGATGGAATCGATTTTTTGCATCTCTCTTTGTGGGACTCTTTTAAAATGACCGCGAAGCGACCAGCCGAACATGCGCTTGAGCTGTTTCGGCGGATTGTTCCGGCAGACCTGCCTTTATTCGCAGCGGGCCAAATTTGGGATCGCAACGATGCGCAAAAGGTACTAGACCTAGGCGCGGATGTCGTAGCACTTGGTCGTTCGGGCATCTTGAATCCTGACTGGCCGAAAAAAATTGTAGATGCCTCGTGGGAGCCAAAACGCTTGCCCGTGACACCCAAGTATTTAAGTGAAGTTGGTCTGGCGCCAGTGTTTATTAATCGCCTAAGAATACGACCAGGATTTATAGACGAATAAATTTGACCTAGACGTTTCGATAAAGAATGCGGCCGAGGGAGTGCGCCTCGGCCATTTCACTCTGTCTAGCCTCAAGCGTCTGGGGCTGGTACGACGCGCGTTTTAAAGTTTGCCGGAGAGACGATTTCAAGTACCTCATAGTCGTGCGAACAAGCGATCTCGCGATGCCGGATACCCGGTATTTGATTAATCGCATCGCCCTTGCGAATCGTCTTCACACCTTCGCCTTCATACTCAAAGGTTGCCCAACCATTCAACACGAGCACAAACTGAAAGTCGCAATCATGCACATGCCAGTGCTGCACCTCGTCCTTCATGTCTTTTCCGTTATGACGAATCAAATGAGCCACATAGTCACCATTTGTTCCGGTCTTAATACCCAGATCTCTGTAATCAAAAATCTCACGCAGCCCTGGCGTCCATTTAGCATCGCTCGCTGAGTCGTGAATAAATTTCCATGCGTTACCGACCGCTTGTGTTGACTTGCTCATAGTTGGTCTCCTGAAATGCCCATTATTATGTTTTTCGACACAGAATTAATATAGCACTACATCCTCATTCCACAACGACATCACCCCAAACTGTGTAACTAATACGCTTATGACTTCGACAGAAAAAATCGCTTTGATTGTGGGCGCCAATGGCATCGCCGGGCGAAGTATCGCAAGCTTGTTACGCGATGCCGGTGATTGGAGCATCTGGACGTTATCTCGCAAGCCCTCTGAACTGGGCCAATTAGGCCACGAATTGTTGGTCGACCTGCAGTCTCTTGAAAGCTGCCAAGCCGCCGCTTCACAATTAAGGCGAGCGACCCATATTTTTTACGCGGCTCGATCGCCTCAACACAATCTTGAAGCCGAGACACACGTCAACAGCGAAATGTTGAAAAATTTAATTCTGACGGTGACTGGTGGCCCTAACAGGCTTAAGCACGTATCCTTAATCCACGGAACAAAATGGTACGGCAGCGCCCACTATGCCGAATACACACACTATAAAACACCCGCACAAGAAGACGATCCTCGTCATCAACCTTTTAATTATTACCACCTGCAGCAAGACTTTTTGCAAGAGAGGCAGGCCACTCAAACTTGGACTTGGTCTGCACTACGCCCACATACAATCTGGGGCTTCAATCTGGGCTATCCTCACAACATCGGTCTGCTGATCGCGGCCTACGCAATCATTTCAAAACAGTTAAAACAACCCTTATCGTTTCCTGGTACGCAAGCTTGTTACGACTCGATTTCGCAAGCAACTGACGCCGAGTTTTTAGCCAAGGCAGCGCGTTGGGCCGCCACAAATCCTAGCTGTTCAAACCAAGCCTTTAACCTGATAAACAGCGATTTTTTCCGCTGGCGTGATTTATGGCCTTTGATCGCACGTTACTTTGAGATGGAGGTCGGGCCAGTGAGAACCATCGAGTTAGCAAGTTATATGCAGGATAAAGAAACGGTCTGGCAGGCGGTGATCCAACAGCACAAATTGAGAAATACTCCGTTTGCTCAATTGGGACGCTGGGGTTACGCCGATGGCGTGTTGCGCTCAGACCAAGATGATATGTCTTCCACAGTCAAATGTCGTCAATATGGATTTCAAGACATTATGCCCACGTCACAGATGTGTCTGGCATTGTTCGCTAAACTGAAAGAGAACAAAATTATTCCCTAACCGCTAGGCATAGACAAGCGTGCGTCGATGCGGCTAGTTACCCTCCATCACATTTTTACCTGCCAGCCGTCCAGACACAAAGGCCCAACCAAGATGATGTCCGTGACCCTCTAATAGCAACCCACCCTGTCCGGTTGAGCCGGCAGCATACAACCCCTGAATAACTTCACCGTGCTGACCTAGCACCTGCAAACGTTGATTGACGCTGACTCCACCCTCAGTCATCACAATATATGCACGCACTGGACCAAGCGCGTAAAAAGACTGAGGTTCCAGATCTTTTTGCTCAGGGAACCCCTTCTCGACAGACTGTCGCAGCGTAGCCGAGTCGACGCCTATCTTGACAGCAAGCGCTTCGAGGCTGGCGGCTTGAAAATATATATCCTTTCTAGAGCTACGGTAATCGCGAAGATACGCGTAGGCCACACCCGGTGCCGTGGATATGAAATTAGGCCACTGCTCAAGCTGTTTTGCACACGACTCTGTAAACACAAGGTAACCTAAATTATGCGGAGTGAGTGCCAAAACATGGGCGGGCTGACTCGACCCTTTATCAAGACGTGCGCCGTCGCTATCGATCAATATAGCTCCACACTTGAACAGTGTTTGCTCAGGTGCCAGTGCGGTCGTCAAAAACTGCATGATGAACGGGCGCATGAAGCGCTCGGGTAACCAGCGCAGGCTAAGCTGAATCACTCGTCCTACCCAACGATAAGGGGGTAAACGATGAAACCACGTTGCCTGAGCAGGAACAAAACGCAACCGAGGCGCATTGGTCAACCCGCCATTCGTCACTTGAGCACCATAACGCTCTGCAATTTTAATTCCATCCCCTGTGGACTGATGGTTCACCGGAGCGGCCCGCACCGCCTCTGGGCGAAAGTATCGTGACTTAAGAAGTGGATCAGCCGAGTAATCGCCTGCGGCGAGAATCACACCACGAGTTGCGTGCAAAAATTGACCCGCATACGTACCTTCTGTTTGAACACCCGTCACACGTCCCGCTTCGAAAGCTAAGTCTGTTACGCGTATGCCACAGCGAATCTCTACCCCCAATCGTTTGCACTCTCTGGCCAGATGAAAAGGAAAGGAGGCCGAGCTAGGAACAACGTTATGCATTCTGGGCACCCGGTGCGGCGGCTCTGGGTGAGGACCAATGAAGGTGACTCCAAGCTGTTCTAACCAACGCATGGCGTCAGGCACCTGTTCAACGAGAATTCGACGCAACACTAAGTTGTCAGTCTCGCCCTTGCCTTGATTGAGCAAAGCCATATCTTCAAAATGCGCCTCAGAACTATCTTCGATACCAATTTTCTTCTGCTGCCTCGTGCCACTTGCAGTGAGCGATCCGACCGACCAAGACGTACTGCCGCCGATCTTCTCGTGCTTTTCAAGCAGCAGTACCCGACCACCCGCACGCGCCGCTTCGATCGCCGCTGCGAGCCCGGCACCACCTGCGCCAACAACAATGACATCCCAGTGTTCCATCATTCAGCCTCAATACCAGCCGCCCGAATGACTCGCCCCCAGCGTTCGGCCTCGGCAATCTGAAATGCTAAAAACTGCGCAGGCGTCATCGTAAAAATATCCGTAGCCGAGCCTTTGTAATAGGCTTCAGACGAAGGATCGTGCGCCGCCTCTACGATTAAGCGATTCAAGGTATTCACAACCTCGGGTGGAGTCTTAGCAGGCACCCAGGCGCCCGACCAATACGTCAGCTCATAACCCGTAACCCCTGCTTCGTGAATACTCATCACGTCTGGCAACAAAGGGGATCTCTCCTTGCTGGTGACTGCTAAAGCAAACAGCTTGCCACTGCGGACTTGAGCGATCCCAGTCACAGAATCAGTCACCATCATGTCGACCTGCCCAGCGAGTAAGTCTGCAATCCCTTGGGGTGTGCTGCGATAAGGCACATGCAACATTGAGATACCCGCCATTTGTTGAAATAACTCAGAGCCAATCCGACTCGATGAGCTCCCACTTGCGAAAGATAAGGTACGCGTTTTAGCCAAGGCAATAAACTGCTCTACCGATTTTGCAGGCGAGTCTGGACGCACCAACATAATCTGAGCGCCTCGCCCCGTTGAGGTGACCGGAATAAAATCATTCAGTGGATCGTAAGGGAGTTTTTTATACAGGTGTTGGTTTGCCGCATGGGTGGTGTTACCACCGATCAAAACGGTATAACCATCAGGCGCTGCACGCGCCACAAACTGACCAGCAATCAGCCCACTTGCGCCTGGTTTATTGTCGATCACAACCGGCTGTTTAGTACGGTTGGATATTGCCATCCCGAGTGTTCGTGCAAGCAAATCGGTCGCTGAGCCCGCCGCAAACGGAACCACTAAGGTCATCGATCTCGACGGATACTCTTGTGCCAAAGCCGCGCAAGGCACTAGCAACACTAAACAGTAACTCAGCCAATTTCGTAGCAAAGATATTTCACGCAACACTAAACAGTCACTCAACCAATTTTTTAGCAAAGACATTTCAGTGCCCCTAAGATCACAACTGACGGACGATTGAATTGGTTTAACGAAGCGTTCACTCAAGCCATCAGGCGTCTGAGACCAAAACAATACTCGAGCAAAGCGATCGCCACCACAGAAAATAGAATCATCAACACAGACACCGCAGCAGCCATTGGATCGTTGCTGTAGCTGGCATAACTAAACAACTCAACCGGCAGGATATTGAACTGCGCACCAACTAAAAATATCGAGAGCCCAACATTATCAAACGACACAATAAAAGCAAACACGCCTCCGGCAAAAACACCCGAAGTAATCTGCGGTAAGGTAATGCGCATAAACGCCGCGAAGGGCGAAGCGCCTAGATTGCGCGCCGCCAACTCTTGATTCATATCGAAGCCAGTCAAACTTGCTGACACCGTGCGCACAACGTAGGGCAACGTCAAAATAGCGTGCCCTGCATACAAGCGAAAATGCTGATCAAACCAATTAAGAGAAGAAAACATCATCAATATCGCAAGACCTGTCATCACCATCGGAACGATCAAGGGCGCGGTAGCGATACCCCTGACCATTTCTCTAAACGGGAATCTGTAGCGGACAATTGCCAAGGCGGTCAAGGTACCAAGCACCACTGCCGTACAAGCGGCCTCGGTTGCCAAGAGGATGCTATGCAAGGCGCCACTCATAAACTCTGGATGCTCAGCTAAACGTCGGTACCACTTCAACGAAAAATCAGTCGTCGGTAAACTTAGATAGTCAAAGGGCGAAAACGATACTAAAGTGACGACTACAAGTGGCGCAAGTAAAAAAAATACGACTGCACTTGTCCAGATCGGCAAGAGTGGGCCACTCAACACATAGGCTTTTTGACTCATTCGAAAATCACCCTGCGCCTGCCACCTTCGACGAATCGTGTGACGCAAAGTACTACCAAGGCAACCACCAGCAGCAGCACAACCGCCATGCCGGCGGCCAGCCCAAATTCAAGATAATTAATTGCAAGATCGTAAATCTCTGTCGCCAATACTTTGGCCTTGCTGCCACCTAATAACACCGGCGTCGCATACGTACTCGCGGACATCGTGAAGACCAGAACCGCCCCAGTTAACATTCCCGGCAAACTTAACGGAATCATGACATGCCACAGAACCGCCCAGCGGTTGGCGCCCAAATTACTGGCCGCTAACAAAATATTGTCATCGATTCGATCTAAGGTCGCCATCAACGACAAAATCATGTAGCCCAAAAAGACATGTGTTAACCCGACGACCACGCCAAAGTCGTTGTACATTAATTGATAGGGTTGCCAGCCGATGCTAATTAAAGTGCGATTAATCGTACCTTGAGGGCCTAACAACACCATCCAGGCGAGTGTTCGAACGATTACGCTCGTGAGTAAAGGAGATAAGACTGCCAACGTCACCAACGCACGCGTGCGTGACGACATTTGCCGCAAGTGCAACGCCACAGGAAATGCCAGCAAGATACTCACACAGGTTGTCATCGCGCTCAGTTTCAAGGTGCGCCACAGCAACCCCAAGTGATAAGGATCTGTGAATATTTCTTTGTAGGTAGCTAACGAAAAAACCCAAACGCCGGCGCTTGTCGTTTCAAAGAAACTACGCAGACACAACGCACCAAGGGGCAACAAAAAAAATGCCGAAAAAAATAGCATTGCTGGCAGACTAAAAAGCCAACCCAAGTTAGTTGGTGTTGTTTGACTATTGCGCTGCATCAGTATTGATTTTCACCATATCAGACGAGGCCCAGGCGGCGTATGCTTGTGCACCTTCAGTTAACTGACGTGTCAGCCCCGAGCTACCGAGTTGCGCAACTAACTCGCAGTCTCCAAGCTTGACCGTCACCCGTGTGAGCCCACCATAAAACCGGATACGGGTGATCGTCCCAAGAAAGCAGTTGTCGTATTGACTCAGAGGCCGCTCTGACAACTCAATATTTGAGGCAAGCACTGCGAAGCGCGCCAAGCCGGCGCTTTTGACTTGAGCCGCCAGCGGCACTTGAATCCGCAACGTACCTTTCTTCAACCAACCTTGTCCGACCTCACCCTCAAGGATATTTTCGTGCCCAATAAAGTCGGCTACGAAAGGCGTCGCCGGCCGTAAAAATATATCCTGCGGAGTTCCGCATTGTTCAACCTGGCCCTTGTTCATCACGGCAACACGATCTGCCATCACGAGCGCCTCTTCTAGGTCATGGGTAACAAAAATTGTGGTTGTTCCCGTGACGCGATGAATCTCGATGACCTCATCGCGCAGCGCCTTGCGTAAATTTGCATCAAGATTGCTCAGCGGTTCGTCTAATAACAATAATTTTGGGCGCAACACTAATGCTCGCGCCAAAGCAACGCGCTGTTGCTGCCCGCCAGACAACTCTTTCGGAAACCGCTCATCATAGGAGGGCAGCCGCACAAGCCGCATTGCCTCATGCACTCTTTCAATGATCTCTGCCTTGGGCCGCTTCTGCATCTTCAGGCCGAAGGCAATGTTATCGAACACTGTCATATGAGGAAACAAAGCGTAATTCTGAAACACCATCGCAGCGTCGCGTCGGTGGCTCGGCAACCGCTCTATCGAAAGCCCGTCGAGTGAAATCGTGCCGCCATCGGGTGCGATAAAGCCAGCCAACATGCGCAAAGTCGTCGTTTTGCCGCAACCCGAGGGCCCAAGCAACGCAAAAAACTCGCCTTGTTTCACCTCGATTGATAGATCGCGGATCACTGCGGTGCTACCAAAGCGCTTTTGCAACCCTAGCAAGCGCAAAAAGGGGACCGGCGCCTCTGTCTTAGGTTGCTCAAGCATCAGGGCGAAACTGCGCGCTCAACTGCCCTGATCCAATTGCGACGCTGAGCCTCCATCGCGTCTGCATCAACGCTAATCACTTTATCTAACCGCTCGCGATTTGCTACACCCAGTTTTACCAACTCATCACTGACGCTGACATTTTTATTAGTCGGCGAATAAAAGGCCTTTTCCATCAATATTTTTTGAGCAAAGGGGCTGATCAGCCAGTTGACAGCCTCTTGAGCCAATTGGAGATTAGCGCTACTGCGACTCACTGCGATCAGCCCTCCTCCAAGGATCGCACCGTCCTCGGGAAATACAAACGCGATCGGCACCTTGCGCTGCACCATTGGAATGACCCGTATATTTCCATTCATACCGACGAGATACTCGCCTAACTGAATCTTTTCTTCCATCTTGGGTGCAGACGGTTCTAACACCGTGACGCAATTCTTGGTCTTTTGAAGCATCCCAACCGCCTCCCCAAAACGTGCCGGATCTCCGCCACCTAACATCAGGTAGGCGTGAAGCCCATACGACACATTTGGATGCAGGAACCCAGCATGGCCACAAAACTCTGGGCGAAAGAGATCGGCCCATTTTTGCGGCGGCGCCCAACCGCGCTTCTTAAACTCTTCTGGCAAATAGAAGAGCCCTGCATAGTAAAATCCAATGGTCGCAGCGTCCGAGCCGGGCACGCGCGCTTGCGGGTAGAGATCTTGGTAGGCAGTCACAATTTTTGGATCAAATTTGGCAAACAAATTTTGCTTAACGCCCAGCCAATAACTGATCGAATCAGTCAGAACCAAGTCGTACTCCGGCGAGCCTCGGGCCGCCGCAAGTTTTGTCACATTTTCTGACGACGCAGCAGGCACCCAACGCATCGCAAGGGAGTGCTTCACTTCAAAGGGCTTGAAGGCCTCTTTCATGACGGTATCCAAATACCCGCCAAACGACGCGATGGTCAGTGTTTTGGTTGCACTTGGCTGCGTTTGCGCGACTGCGCTGTCATGCGTTATCAGGGCAAATAGAATGAAACAACTAAAAGCAAGGGAGCAGAGTTGTTCGATGATTTTTTTCATTATTGTTCAATTTTGTTACGTTAGTCGCTGATGAGCGATATCGTACAACTAAGAAAATCATATATGATATTCGTGTAACTGACAACAATGCTGTTTCACTCTTCCGCAAAAAACGATCCCGCTCGCCGAGTGATCTAAATAAACATGAAGAGCTTAATGATTGCCTTAAAGCTGAACGGAGCAAGCACAAGCTGAATGGTGGCAGTACAACTGAACTGACGGATGAATTGCTTAATCGTGGCGGTACGACTCACCGTACTTAGGCGTCTTAGTTGAATAGGGTGACATGCGTGGCTTTTGAAAATTTTCTATCTGATGAACAGCAGTCATGGCGAGACACCTGTAATCGTTTCATCGATCGCGAAATCACTCGCGAATACATTCGCAAGTGCGACATGGAGCGCACCTACTACTACGAGGCCTATGACAAGATTGCGGCCCAAGGTTGGCTAGGCCTGATGATCCCCGAAGAGCAAGGAGGCATCGGCGGAGATGCGATCGATTGGGTCATTTTTTTTGAGGCAATGGGCAAATACAGTAACGACTTCTCGGCCGCGACGCTTGGCGTCTCGATGTATACCGCGCAAGCGCTCTTACATTTTGGCCGCCCAGATCAAGTATCGCAATATATCGCGGCATACCTTAACGCCAAAGTGCGCTTTTGTATTGCTATCTCAGAACCGCAGGCTGGCTCTGACGCTTCAGCCATCCGGACCCGTGCGACGAAAGACAATGACGACTATCTGATTAACGGATTGAAGCAATGGTGTTCTGGCTCGAGCGCGGAAGGTGCCGTCATCGCCATGCTGGTGCGTACCGATCCCGAGTCAACAAGACGAAACGGTCTCAGTGTTTTGTTAGTACCAAACGATTTGCCAAATTTAGAATTACGAAAACTCAATACGCTAGCGCGTCGCGGTACGGGTACCAATCAAATTTTTTTAGATGACGTTCGTTTGCCAATCACCAATCGCCTGGGTGCTGAGGGACAGGGCTGGGAAATTATCACCAGTCACCTCGAACTCGAGCGGCTGAGCATCGCCGCGTCGATGATGGGCTGCGCGCAACAGGCTGTAACTGATGCGTTGCACTATGCACATAATCGCGAACAGTTTGGCCAGACTATTTTCAATTTCCAAGTGCTAAAGCACATGCTTGCAGACATGCAAACAAAAGTAGACGCCGCGCGCTTACTGGTCTATCGCGCCGCTGGTATGCATCAGGCAGGGCAACCCTGTGGCCGCGAGGTTTCAATGGCCAAGCTCTATGCTTCTGAAACGCTGCAAGAGGTCTCGCGTAATGGCATACAAATTATGGGCGGCCATGGCATGCTTCCCGAGGCCGACATGGAACGTTATTTTAGAGAGGGCATGCAGGCGACTGTAGGCGGTGGCTCCTCTCAAATCATGAGAACGATCATCGCGCAAAGCATGAAGAAATAGATAGAGCCTGAGCGGCTTCACCTAGTCTAAGTATAAGAGAGCCCTTGTGTCTGATTTTCCAAAATTTGTAGAGTTCCACGAAGAAGGTCCTCGAGAGGGATTTCAACTTGAAACCACCTTGCATCCGCTTGAGTCGCGTATACGGTTCATTGACGCGCTTAGCCATACAGGGCTCACGCAAATACAAGTTGGCTCGTTGGTCAATCCAAAGAAAGTACCAACGATGGCCGACACACCTGAACTATTTGCACGCATTGAAAAAGTGCCCTCGGTCAAGTACACCGCGCTGTGGTTGAACAAGTTAGGATTCTTGAAAGCTCTCGAGTTGCCAGGCGTCACACTTGAGGGTTGGCTTTATTTTTACGCGAGCGATGCCTTGGCCCGCGCAAATAATGATCGACCAGCTGAACAAATGCGACTAGAGCAACTTGATTTTGTTCAACTGTATGAACAACATCAGGTCCCTGTCACGACCGCCTCAATCATGTGCGCCTTCGGTTGTAATCTTGAGGGTGAGGTTTCAACCAAGCGAGTCACTGCGCTCTTAAGCTGGATTCGCGAAATTACTGTGGGACGAGGCCATGCACTGCCGACACTGATGCTAGCGGATACGATGGGCTGGGCAAGCCCTGAGCGACTGAAGCAACTCATTGGCGCCGTGCGCGACATTGAACCAGACATGCGAATTGGCACTCACATTCATGACACCCGCGGCCTAGGCTTAGCTAATGTCTACGCAGCATTACAAATGGGCGTAGATCTGTTTGACAGCTCTGTTGCCGGCTTAGGCGGCTGCCCGTTTGCAAGTCACAAAGCGAAGAATACCGCTGGAAACATCTGTACTGAAGATGCTGTGTTTCTTTGTGAAGAGCTCGGCATTCAGACTGGCATTGATCTAGATGCGTTAATTGAAGCCGCCAACATCGTCGAAGACATCCTTGGCAATCCATCACCCGGCAAAGTCATGCACTCTGGTTCCCTGTCTCGTTTTCGCCAGACTAGCGCGACCCCTAGCATCAGCCCACTGCGTTGATCGCTCCAATCACAAAGACATGACTATTCGCTACGATCTTCTACAAAACTTTCCGCCAAAAGAAGAAGATGTTGTCTATGATGCTCGGGACACAATGCTCTATGCCTTGGCGATTGGGCTAGGCTTTGATCCCACCGATCTTCGTCAACTTCCCTTCATCTATGAGCGCGGCCTGGTAGCGTTCCCAACTATGGCAATGGCGTTAGGACATCCTGGCTGGTGGCTTGGTTCTGCCGGACTCGAGTCAAGCCGTACTGTGCATGCCTCTAAGAAAATCGAAATTCTTGCACCGCTACCAATCGAGGGAAAGCTTCACACCCGGTCAATCGTCACCGGCGTCACAGACAAGGGCCCAGGAAAAAATGCCCTAATACACACGCAACGTGACCTATGGGATAGCCAAACGGGCGTTCACCTGAGCCAACAAATCAACACGATTATCGCTCGAGGACAAGGCGGTTTTGGCGGGCCCAACGCACCAAGCGCTGCAGCTTTCACCCTGCCCTCTCGTGAACCAGATGCAATATGTGATCTGCCAACCATCGCTCAGCAAGCGCTCTTTTATCGACTATGCGGCGATAGGCATCCTTTACACGTCGATCCAGAGCTTGCTCTGGCTGGTGGCTTTCAACGCCCGATTTTGCATGGGTTGGCTTCAATGGGCTTCGCCGCGCATGCCATCATCAGAACGGTCTGCAATTATCAGATTCGTCACGCCAAAATGATTGAATGTCGGTTTACCAAGCCAGTTTATCCAGGTGACACTTTACATGTTCGCATGTGGCGTTCAACCGCCGAGGTGTTATTTCAAGTCAGCGTACTCAGTCGCTCAGAGATTGTGATTGATCAGGGCAGACTCGAGCTCATTGACTGACAACCCAAGTTTCCGGCAGATATCTTAAAAGGAATAGCTTTGTTAAGGACTCACTTCGACACGCGAGCGCTCACCATCGGTAATGTTCTAAGAGAGAAAGCACAGCGTCACCCCGAGCGGCGTGCGCTGACTTATTTGCCAGACGGGCGAAGGTACACCTACGGAGAGTTACACCGACTGAGCAATCAGCTAGCAAATGGCTTGTCATCACTTGGCATCAAACAGGGCGACCATGTGGCTGTGATGCTAGACAATTGTCCGGAGCAACTGCTACTTTATTTTGCACTTGGAAAAATCGGCGCTGTCGCGGTACCCCTAAATCCGGCAATACAAGGGAAAATGTTGACCTATTTTCTCACCCACTCTGATTGTATGGGTGTCATTTGCGATGCTCGCTTGCTGACTCGACTCGCCGAAATTTCACTCGATACACCGCTGATTCGTGTACGGGTTGCCTTTGATGAAGACAGAGAACACGCGGCTGTCCTTGCTGAGCCACGCATGTCAACAGTCGTTGATTATCGGGTTCTAACACAGGCCCAAGACGGCGAGCCTGAATGCAACGTGAGCTTTAGAGATTTGGCGTTTCTACTTTATACCTCTGGCACAACAGGGCCCTCAAAAGCCAACATGTTTACCCAGGCGCAGACCCTGCTCTATGCGATCGATCAAGTGGACTCTTACGGGTACAAAGACAGTGACACGGTCTATGTCTGTCTTCCTCTGTTTCACGCAAACGGTTTATTGTCCTCGACTTATGGCCCCTTGATGGTTGACGGGCATGTTGCGATGACGCGTCGTTTCTCGGCATCCGCCTTCTGGGATGATATCCGCTCAGCAGGAGCTACCGTGACGGGCTTGCTTGGATCAATGACGAATATTTTATGGCATCAACCCGTTCGTCCCAATGATGCCGACAATCCACTGCGCTCTGCCGTACTGATTCCGGTGACTCAGTTTGGAAAACAGTTCACTGAACGCTTTGGTATTCGAGCGATCAGCAGCTACGGGCTGACTGATTATGCGCTAGCAACGATTTATCGCGAAGACGATCTATCCAGCAAATTAGGTTCAGCAGGACGACCACGCTTTGGGATGCAGGTGCGGGTCGTCGACGATGACGATTTTGATATGCCCGCCAATAAATTGGGCGAAATACTTCTGCGCAGTGACAACATGTGGGGCACCTCGCTAGGCTATTACAAAATGCCCGAAGCCACACTCACCGCGATGCAAAATGCTTGGTTTCATACTGGCGACCGAGGCTACCTTGATGACGATGGTTACTTATATTTTGTAGATCGAAAAAAAGACGTGATCCGTCGTCGCGGTGAAAATATTTCAGCCTTTGAGGTCGAAGAAGTCATTATTAGTCATTCGCAGGTTTCGGATGTTGCAGTGTTTCCTGTAAAGTCCAACATGAGCGAAGATGAGGTTGCCGTCTGCGTGATTTTGGCGCCTGGCGCGCAACTCAGCGAAACCGCCTTGACTGATTTTTGCATTGCAAACATGGCCTACTTTATGGTGCCACGCTATGTACGCTTCGTGCTTGAATTGCCGCGTACACCTAGCCAGAAAATTGAAAAATACAAACTGCAAGCAGAAGCGCAAAGCAATATGTCGGCCTTTTGGGATAGAGAGCAGGCTGGCATCATTTTGCGACGCACCTGAAGATTTTTCTGTATCACCTGCGGCTGCGTCAACCGTGGCTTATGTAGGTGCTCCACCATCTAACCAACTTTTGCCGACACAAAACTCAACTTGCCGAAGCTTAAATTTCCACTGCCCCTCAACCTTTACCAACTGATCGTCGTACTCGCCCATTAAATATGGGCGAATCGTTTGCGCAACATCAACCGCCATCACATACAGGCGCAAACGGGCAGACTCTGAGTCACCTTCGATCAGCATATTGCAGGTCCAATGGCGAATTTGGTTGCCAGTCACTTCGGCGCGTTTGACATATTCGATTAACTCGGCACGCCCTTGGGCACGCTTAACACCTGCAGAGATAAATTGTCCATCGGACGTAAATAGATCGGCCCAGTCTTGAGCTTGTCGATGATCAATTGCATAGGCATATTTCGCGACGAGCTCTTGAATTTCCCATTTATCTGCCAAAGATAGGCCTGTTTGATCTTTCATTTTTTATCCTTTCGAGCAAAAACTTAAAAAAATTGGCTCAATCGCCTTTCGATAGTATATTGACACTAGATAAAAATAATGAGGTCTGTTTGAAATAACAACAGGCGTATGAGACCTAGGGGGTTACATGAAAAAAATCAATTGGCAGTTTCTATGTTTGTTCAGCGCGACCTTTTTTCTGAACGCAGCATCCTATGCTCAGGCTAGCTACCCGAACAAACCCATTCGCTTGCTAGTTGCGTTCGCAGCGGGCGGCGGCACCGATGTCATGGCTCGAAATTTGGCGCAACAAATGACTAAGGCGCTTGGTCAAAATGTCGTGGTAGAAAATCGCATTGGGGCCAATGGTATTGTTGCGACAACCGAGCTTTTTCGTGCGAACCCAGATGGTTATACGCTTATCTATACCATTCCTTCACACATCACCAATGCTCTGCTGTATACGAACCTTCCCTATGACCCTGTGGCGGACTTTACCCCAATCTATGCGCTGTGCACGGTGCCTTTTGTCCTGAGCGCGACGCCGGCTTTTCCTGCGAGCAATGTTAAAGAGCTTGTCGCCTTAGCCGCAACACAACCGGCAGGTGCAATCAACTATGCCTCGCCCGGAACCGGTTCGCCCCCACATTTCTATCAAGAAATGATGAACGATATTCTTGGGATCAAAATGACGCATGTGCCCTACAAAGGTAGCGCCTTGGCTATGTCTGATCTGCTCTCAGGTCGCACTCAATTAATATTTTTATCGACCGTTCAATCGCAACCGTATCTCAAAGATGGCAGACTCAAAGGGATTGGCCTGTCCTCTGCGAAGCGCTCATCCGTTTTGCCCGATATCCCAACGCTTAATGAACTCGGTGTAACAGGGCTGGACGTTGACATGTGGTATGGCGTCTTAGCTCCAAAAGGAGTGCCAGCTGCCGTGGTTGCGAAGCTCTCTGGAGCCTTAAGACAAATTACAGAGTCCGATGAAATGAAACGCTACCTAGCCGAGCAAGGTGCCGAGGTGCTCTCTCTTGGTCCAGAGCAGTTTGAAGGCATCTTACGCACCGAGGCAAAAAAATGGGGCAAACTTATCAAGGACGCCAACATCAAAGCAGAATAGGTTATGGCGCTAGGCAGTTAATACTATTGAACGGTTTGTATTGCGTCATCTTTAATGACCGCGACACTCGTCCACTTCTAGGGTAACTATGGCACGCATTGCAATCGGTGGATTTCAGCATGAGACAAATTGTTTTGTCGAACCGAAGACAGATTTCGCATATTTTCAATCGCACCGTGATCGTCCTCCGCTTGTGTTCGGCAGTGACGTCATCACTTGGCTGGGCAGCACCAGTTTTGCCTTGACCGGCTTTATCAAAGACATGCGTCTGGCTCACGAGTTAGTGCCGTTGCTTTGGACCAGTGGTGGTGCGGGCGGCTTAGTGACGCGTGATGCTTTTGAGCGAATCACCGGTAGTTTAATTGGCGCTCTGTCTGCGGCGATGCCTGTCGATGCCATTTATCTTGATCTACATGGCGCAATGGTGACCGAAGATTTTGAGGATGGCGAAGGCGAAGTACTCAGACGGGTGCGTGCGTGCGTGGGGCCAAATATACCAATCGTCATTAGCCTTGATTATCATGCGAATGTGACACCTCAAATGGTAGAGCTCACTGACTCAATTACAGCCTATCGTACCTACCCACATATTGATCGGGCTGAAACCGGCCAGTACGCAGCGCAAGCACTCAATGCCATTCTAAAACGCGGTCAACCAACCGGTCGTGCGCTTCGTAAAGCACCTTTTTTGATCCCGTTAAATGGTCAATGCACAATGGTCGAGCCCTCTAAAGGGGTCACCGCACGCTCTAAGGTTGTTGACGGGGATCTTATTAATCTCTCTTACTTAGCGGGCTTCCCTCCTTCAGATCTTTACTGGTGCGGTCCTTCAGTGATCGCCCACGCTTGGAGCCAAGAGGCCGCCGATCAAGCTGCCGACGAAATGATGGCTGAGATTCTGGCTCAAGAAGAAAACTTTGCCGAGAAAATGGTGAGCCCCGAAGAAGGCGTCGCACAAGCGATGCGTCTGGCCAGCGGTGCTTCTCGAGCCGTCGTCATTGCAGATACTCAAGACAACCCTGGTTGTGGTGGCTCGGCCGACTCGACTGGCGTGCTCAAGGCGTTAGTGGCGGCTCAGGCACAAGAGGTGGTGTTAGGTTTTCTGTGTGACGCGCAAGCTGCAGAAGCGGCCCATGCTGCAGGAGAAGGCTCCAAGGTGACACTGAAGCTTGGCGGTCGCTCGGGCCCAGTTGGCGTGACGCCATTTGAAGCCATCTTTAGCGTCGATAAGTTAGGCAATGGAAAAATGAAAACGGATGGTGCCGTATCCGGCGGTCGGGAGATTGATGTCGGTCCGATGGCGCTGCTGCGGGTTGACGGCATTCGTATCGTGGTGACTAGCAAACGCTTTCAGGCACTTGACCAAGCTCCCTTCCGGCATCTTGGTATTGAGCCAGCCGAACAAAAGATTCTGGTACTCAAGAGTACATGCCACTATCGCGCTGAATTCGAGCCGTTGGCTGAGCAGATCATTGTGGTCTTGGCTCCGGGCTACTATTTGGCGGATCCAACCGACTATCCCTTTAAGAAACTGCGCGAAGGGGTACGACTCAAACCACTCGGAGCGGTGTTTTCTGCCCACCGTGGCGCCAACGGTTAATTAGGCTTGCTTGGAAACGCCTTCTCTAGCCTAGGTCCAACATTGCCCTCAAAATTCTTGATGCTGACTTTGAGAGCTTCTGGCCCTGTAAAAATCGGTTGATAGGTCAGGCGTTTGGCGACTTCAATGTATTCAGGGTCTTTCATTGCCTCTTCAATCGCTTTTGATATCTTCTGCGCCAACGACGCAGGCATCTGACCGGGCCCCCAAAAATCAAAACCAAAAACAGGCACATCCTCTTTAATGCCTAACTCTTTTAAGGTCGGCACATCAGGCATCTCGGGCAATCGAGTTGGAAACGCCACAGCCAGACCTCTGGTTAAACCTGCTTTCACGTTAGGGTATACCTCGGGAGGTTGCGCGACTCGATATTGCACGTGGCCGCCAAGCAGCGCTGCACCGCTCGGGGCACCACCCGCATAGGGGATATAAGTGATATCGATGCCTGCACTCGCAGCACTTTCAAGGATAATCAAATTCATCATCCCACCTAACGCTGGCCCGCCTGCGCTGAGTTTGCCTGGATTTTTCTTAGCAAATGCGATCAATTCTTGCCAAGTTTGAAATGGTGCATCAGCACGAGCTTCAAGCATTCCCCACGCCATCTGTCCCGTCTGCCCCAACACGGTCATTTCATCCCAAACCTTCGAATCATAGGTTCCGGAATAGTAGTAGCTCATCAACGCAACGTGGCCGAGTAAAAGTAAAGTATGGCCATCAGGCTCAGCGCGCAGCAAGGCTTGCGTTCCAATCTTCGTGGATCCACCAGCGCGATTTTCAACCACAACGGTTCCGCCGAGCGCTTTTCCTAAGGGCCGTTGCAAAGCACGTGCAATCAAGTCGTTGGCACCACCCGCAGCAAAGGGAACGATGACCCGAATAGATTTATTCGGAAAATCGTTAGCTTTTACCTGACCCCAATGAAGCAGTACCAATAGACTCAGGGCGTACATCGTGACACGAAGGCGGTTTGACATCATTGCAACTCCTTGACGGCATCAGTCTTTTTATTTCACAGCGCGCAACACATCTTGAATCAGTCGGGCCGCGTCGCTTAATGTATCAACAATGCTGTTGCGGTTTCTTAATAGCTGGGTCTCAAGCATCCAGCGCTCTTCCGCCTCAGGTAATTTAGCAAGTTTCGGTACATCGTACAACGAGGGTAAGACCGTTGTTTGGGCGGTGTAAGAGTAAGGATCATGGCCGTAGCGCCCCTTGACAGTCCCGACCATTGGTAACAGCAAGCGACTCAATCGCTTAATCGTCGTATTCACTAACTCTGCTTGCGCCTCAGCTTGTGCGTCTTTTGCCACACACTTGCGATTGAGCTCGGTCGCGTACGCATCAAAGAGCAACGTCTGCTCGCGTAGCCTTGTGGCAGAAGCCAGAGCAGACTCTAGCCCGATACTTGCGCCCGCGGGCAATAACTCACCTAGGCGGTGAATGACTTCATCCGCAACAGGTGTGAACGTACACGGAATGATAGGTGCGGTACAAAGCTCCCAAACATATGACGCATACATTTTTAAATGCAGGCCCATCGTATCCCAATCAAGTTTATCGACGGTATTTTCAAGACTGTGATGCCACCAACCTAAATTTGCATTACCGCTTGCCTTGAGTTCTTCGGCCGTAAATACGCCCAAGCCAGAAAACATCGGTACGCCAACCCCGAAAAAAGAAGCGTCTCCAATTTTGACTGTGCGACGCCAAGCGCGAGGACGATCGCCTAATAGTTTGGCGTCGATGGTCTCTTGAAACTGCTTGAGTTCCGCATTAGAAACGCTACCCCAGCGCGTTGTACCAAAACATGCGGGCTGATCAATTTGCAGATAAGCAATCCCATGTTCTCGCAGGCGGTCCCAATTCTTATCAACATACCAAGTCGAGCCAATCATCGTGCCGGTTTCGTGGGCTGTCCATAAACCGAACGAAATCCCTCGGCGCAAATGCTTGCGATACTTAGTGAAGAAACGCGCTAACTCAATCATGCAGGCTGAACCCGCAGCATTATCCGTCGCTTGCTCGCCCTCCCAAGAGTCTTGGTGTCCGCCGACTACAACAAAATCGTCAGAGCCATCGGCTGCCACTTCGCCAGTCGTCATTTGTATTGGGCGCCAGACATTATCGACATCTGCATGCAACTGAACGGTCACCGACCCTGCCGTTAAGAGCCCTCGTAAATACAAGCCATCAGCACGCGAAATACCGATGCAGGGTAACTGCGTCATCTCGTTGCGAAAGGTGTCGGGGGTCGGATTGCCCCACGCCGGCTTCACCGAACCGTAAGGCAACAACGCGCTGTCGGCGTAGCCCCAGTTCATCATGACACAGGCAAGCGCCCCGTATTCTGCAGCGATACGTTGCTTCTCATGACGACCTGGATGATAAGACAGTTCAACCAAAACGATTTTTCCGGTGACATCTTTACCAACATAGTCTGAGTAGCCACCTGCCCCCACGTTCACTAATTCTGCAGTCACGCCCTGCACCGCAGTCGGTACGCTGTGGCCAAGGGTATTAGCAACCAAGCTCTTACCCGCGGGCTTCAACACATTCAACTGGCCTGCACGTGGAAAGCTGACCAAACCTGGAATCTCATGCAGTTGAGCCTGAGCCCCTGCCGCGGTCAGACCGGCACAGCTAAATTCTGCCATGCGCTTACCGTTTTCTGACCCCGCTAAACGAGATGGTATCTGTCGACAGATATGCTCGACATCTGCACGCACACGTTCAACCGAAAGATCACTGCTGTCGATAATGATATTCACTGTTGACTCCGTGTTTTAGCTTGACTGGCCCACTTTGGGCACCTTTACCCAACCGGGGTCTAACCCGATCGTTCCTTGTGCTGCCAATGCCTGAATTTGCTCAGCGCTATAACCGGCACCCGCCATCACTTCAGCCGTATGCTGGCCCAAGCGGGGCGGCGGCAAGCGAATTTCACCTGGCGAATCACTAAATTTGATTGGCAAACCAGCCATTGCAATTTTTCCCAGCCCTTCAAGATCCATCTCATGTACCATGTCGCGCGCAAGTACCTGAGGCTGCACCACAACTTTGTCAATCGTATTGACGGGTGAGCACGGCACATCTTGTTCAAGCAGGCGCGCCTGCCAATGCGCGAGAGGTTGGGTGATGATGATGTCGCCAATCATTTGAATCAATAGCGGGCGGTTCAATGAGCGCATCTCAGGATTCACAAATCTTGGATCATCCGCCCATTCAGGCCGCTCAAGCACATTGCATAAGCCTTTCCACATCCGTTGATTGAACGAAGAAATCACCAACCACTGATCGCTCGCCTGATACGCGCGATAGGTTGGGCTACCGAGCGAGCCACTACCACTTGGGCCCGGCACTTCGCCACTTGAGAAGTACCGTGTAAAAAACTGTGCCAGCATTGACATATGCCCTTCTAGCAAAGACGTGTCAACGCGCTGGCCACGACCGGTGCGATGACGCGTTTCAAGTGCCATCATGATGCCAATCGTGCCAAACATCCCTGCCCCAACGTCGGCCACCGACATACCCATCTTTGCAGGGCTGCCCTCTGGGTCACCGGTGATACTCATCGAGCCCGCATAGGCCTGCATGAACAGATCGTTTGCTGGTTCTCGACTTAAGGGCCCGGTGGCACCAAAGCCACTGATGGCGCAGTAAACAAGGCGAGGGTTCACTTTAGACAGACTTTCGTAATCAAGCCCTAAGCGATCCAGCGCGCCCATGCGGTAGTTATGTACAAAGACATCGGCCTCTTCGATCAGCTTACGCGCAATCGCCACACCCTCTGGCGTTTTGAGATCAATCGCCATGCCGCGCTTATTGCGATTTGCCGCTGCGTAGTAGTAACTCATCGAGTCATGAAAATACGGTGCCCACACACGGCTATCGTCGCCTGTAACGGTACGTTCAATCTTGACGACATCGGCACCATAGTCGCCCAACAGCATGCCGCAAAACGGGCCCGCCATCGCAACACTGATTTCAACGACTTTAATACCGGCTAGTGGTGCTGTCATTTACATCTCTTCAATTGTCGATTACCGATGCAGTGACTCAAACGTGAGGTGCGTCAATGCCCTTGAGCCAAGTCGAACTGCGTTCGCCGAAACCAACATCGGCCCGCTTTTCAAGCCAATAGGCATAACTGTCTGGCACGGTTGCAAACGGATTGTCTTGACCGAGTTTACTGGCCGCATCCAACGCCCAATTTGGGTTGTGCAACATCTCGCGTCCGATCGCCACGATATCGGCCTGGCCTTTTTGCAAAATGCTCTCTGCCTGGTCTGCATGAATAATCAAACCAACGGCCATGGTTAGAATATCCGCACCATGACGAATTTTTTCTGAGTAAGGGACTTGGTAACCGTACGAAGGTTTAACGGGCGACAGCACAGCGGATTTTTCTGACATGCCGCCGCTGCTGCAATCAAACACGTCAACGCCCTTGGCTTTCAGCACTTTTGCCAAATTGATACTGTCTTCAATCGTCCAGCCCACCTCATCGACTGCAGAGGTGCGATAAAACAATGGCTTATTGTGTGGCCAGGATTGACGTACGCGTTCAACCACCTCAATCGCGAAACGCATACGCTTTTCAGGCGTGCCGCCGTACTCGTCGGTGCGTAAATTAGTCGTTGCCGATAAAAATTGATGGGTCAAATAACCATGTGCGCCATGTAACTCTAAAATATCAAAGCCAGCGCGATGAGCACGCTCAGCTGCTTTGCCCCAAAACTCAATTTGTTCTTGAATATCTTTAATTGTCATCGCTCTTGGTAACGCTGCTTTTGAGCTCAGGCTGATCGCACTAGGGCCGATCAGTTCCCACTCCTCACCATGGTCTACGCCTTTTTGACTGGCGTCCAGAGGGGCACGCCCTTTCCAGGGAACTGAATTACGCGCTTTAATTCCAGAGTGACCTAACTGGATGCCAACCGTTGCACCGTACGATTTCACAAATGAAGTGATGCGCTGCAACTGCGGAATAAACTCATCTTTCCAGAGGCCTAAATCTGAAGGGGTTGTACAGCCGCGCGGATCAACCTTGGTGGACTCAACCATCACCAAGCCTACGCCCCCCACGGCGTACTTGGCGTAATGCGCAAAGTGCCAGTCACTTGCATGACCATTCACTGCAGAGTAGGTCAACATTGGCGACAGGGCGATACGGTTGCGAATGACAACGTCACGGATTTGGAGCGGTGAGAATAATTTGCTTTGCATGGTGGTCTCGTAGGTGGACTGGTCTGGCTTGATTAATGAACTGGTTCAGCTTGATTGGTGAATGGGTCTAGCTTGATTGATGAATTAGTCTGGTTTGATATTGCCAGCTTTAATAACTTCAGCCCATTTTGCCGAATCGTTTTTAATCACTTCGGCAAATTGTTGGGTACTCTGTATGATCGGTTGCGAACCTAATTTGGCTAATTTTGCAATGACTTCGGGGTCTGCCAAAGACGTGCGCACTGCTGCGTTCAGTTTTTCAACGATCGGTTGCGGGATACCTTTTGCACCTATTAGCCCGTACCAAAGCGAAATACTAAAACCGGGCAGTCCCTGTTCAGCCACTGTCGGAATGTCGGGCATGAGCGGTGAACGCTCAGGTAACGCGATCGCCAAGACCTTTAAGCGACCCGAGTTCATTTGAGGGAGAACTTCAGGGGTATTGTTGAACATCAACTGTACTTGCCCACCCATCAAACCGACCATCGCCTGCGCACCCCCTTTGTAGGGGATATGCACCATCGAAATACCGGCCGTTTGTTTGAAAAGCTCCATCGCGAGGTGATTCGACACACCATTACCTGCCGAGGCATAAGAAATCCCATCGGGCTTCGCTTTGGCCTGAGCAATCAAATCTTTGACTGACTCAACCTTAAAAGAGGGGTGAACAATCAGTAGGTTTGGCACCTCTGCAAAATTCGCGATCCCGACAAGATCCTTAAGTGGATCGTATTTGATATTTTTGATCAGCGACTGATTCACTGTCACGATGCCTGAATACACCATCAACAAGGTGTAGCCATCTGCTGGGGCTTGCAGCATATTTTCAACGGCGATCATGCCGCTTGCGCCGCCCTTATGATCAAAGACGATAGGCTGACCAAACTGCTTGACCAAGTGATCGGCCATGACACGAGCCAAAATATCGGTGCCGCCTCCGGGGGGGGCCGGTATCAAGAGCCTGATTGGCTTTGTCGGATAATCTTGAGCAAAGCAGCTCGTTGCCAACGCGAACAACCCTGTCAGCAAAAGCGACCGTGCACAGCGGCTTATGGTCTGTCTCATCGTTGCCCTCCTCGGCGCTGATGTTTAGTTTCAAACTCTCTGCTCTTGGGCAGTTTGAGTCTGTTTGATTTTCAAAAACTATACCCTACATAAGAACCTACGGATAGCCGTTACGATCTCATCTGGACGATACTCCATCGACAGGCCCACCGCGTTTTGTAGTTGCTCATGTTCTGCGCCCGGAATCAAATCACAGAGAAGTTTGCCTTGGGGGCCGTAATGCGCCTCTTGCTGCGTTAAAAGCTCTAAAACAAGTGTTCGAGCTTGGATGCGTTTAACCACTTCAGGCAGATCAAACTCAAAAATCGCCTGATACAGGGGCACGATACTCGCCCAGCCGTGCAGGTGGTCGATGACCCGCACCTCGGCCTGCGCAAGGTCTTCGGCACGGGTGGCCTGAGCATTGAGCAACTCGGGTGGCCACCAAAACCCTTCAACAGCTGTCTGTGTAATATTCCAGGCTTTCAGTAAATGCGAGCCGTCTGAGCTATGGGCATATTTAGGAAAATACTTGTCGCAGTACGCAGACAAGGCGGCATTACGGACTTTCATGTCAAGAATCAGGCTGTGAGTCTGCCCTGCCAAAATCACATCGCCAACGCGTTGAGGATAATTTGCCGCCAACGCGGCGGCGATTTTGTTTCCAGTATGTAGACCAAAGATGTGGGGGCGCTGCAACGCAAGCGTATCAATCAACTCAGCCAGCGTGTGCGCCAAGGAGTCAATGGTCGGGTTGGCAGCCATCCGAGCTGAGTATCCGAAACCTGGTAGGTCAATGGCGATCGCTCTAAAATCCTTTGCAAGCAAAGGCAGCATATGTCGATAGCAACTGCTTGAGCGTCCGGCGGCATGCATCAAGATTAGGGGTGGTGCGTCTGCTGCACCGGCTTGCGCATAATGCATTTGGCCGAGCGCGACCGTCGCGTAACCATATTGAATCGAAACGTCTGAATGCTTGATTGACATCTCTAGGCTCCTCTGCCGATTGGGTTGAGCATATGCTAACGTGTTCTGCAGAGTGGGTTTTGACCTGCGGGCAGTGAGCGCTCAAACGCCGACGCCGGCAAGGTCAATCAGTACCCCAAAAGGAGATCTCTCGTTGAACAATATCTGTGACTGTCATTTTCACGTCTTCGCCGCCCCAGAGCAATTTCCAATGGTCGCCACGCGTGGCTACGAGCCCCCTGTTTTAGCGATCGCCGACTACCGAAGGCTTTTTGCCCCGCTGGGCGTCAGGCGCATGGTACTCGTGCAACCCTCCTGTTACGGTGCAGATAACCGTTACATGCTTGACGAGCTCAGAGGCCTGGGTCCAAACGGTCGGGCAGTTGTTGCAGTGGCCTCGGATGTCACCTCAGAGGACCTTGCTGCGATGCACAAGGCGGGTGCGCGTGGAATTCGCGTCAACGCCGTTGGTGGCAGCACCTTGTCGCTCGCCCAGCTAGCCGCCATCGCCCCTAAACTTCAGGCCTTAGGTTTACATGTGCAGACCTTCATGCCCTTGGGTCAACTGCCGACAGTCGAGCAAGCGCTGTTGGCGACAGGTTTGCCGATTGTTTTGGATCACTTTGGTTCGGTTGACTCACGCTTAGGGTTAGAGCAACCCACCATGCACACCTTGGCGCGGATGCTTGCGACCGGCCGTGTATGGGTCAAGCTTTCTGCAGCGTTTCGAATCACACAATCTACTGAACCCTATCGAGATTTAATTCCCTACGCGCAGGCGTTGATGAACCTACGGCCTGATCGGATGGTTTGGGGCTCAGACTGGCCCTATATTCGTTTTATCGATCAGGTTGAACCCAACTTTAATCCGCTAGAGTTTTTTATGGATGCAATTCAGGGTACGGATCATCGTCAGCGTTTATTTACAGATAACGCAAACATGCTTTACCAGTTTGACTGAGCCGCAGCGACCATGTTTACTTGAAGCGTAGCGACTAAGACTGTCATCACACCATTCTAACGAGCCTATTCATGCGTATTTTTAAGACCCTCTTCTGCTTGATACTGTCGGTCAATGCTTCGCTTGCGTTTGCGGTCGAGCCAATTACCATCATCTGGCCTTCGCCTCCAGGTGGTGGCGGTGATATTTACTTTCGTATCTTTGCGAAGGTGATCGAAAAAGAGTTTGGTGTACCCGTGATGGTCACGAACATCTCTGGCGGTGGAGGCAGCATCGGCGTCGCCAAGATGGTCAACGCAAAACCTGACGGCACAACGCTAGCCGGAGCCTGGACGGGGCCCATTTCAATCGCACCACATACACTAGGCGTGAGCTACACCCCAAGTGACTACATCCCCGTCATGCTCTTTAGCAGTGCGCCCTACGTCATCTGCACACGACCTGACTTCCCGGCAAACACGGCAAATGAGCTTTTAGAATTACTTAAAAAAAATCCAAATAAATATTCGTTTGGAACAGACGGCCCTGGCGGATTAGGACAACTCGCCGCAACACGAACCTTCTTGGCTTTTGGTATCACCCAAAGAGATATCCCTTACAAAGGCGCCGGAGAATCGCGCGTGGGTCTGTTGGGTGGCCATGTCGATATGTATGTCGGCTCAATCCCACCTATTTTGCAATTCATACAGGCGAAATCTGTTAAGTGCCTGTTGGTCACCGCGGCCAAACGCGCGAAGGCCTTACCAGAGACAACAAGCCTCTCTGAGCTTGGTATTCCGGGTGAAGAAACGGTACTGTGGCGGGCAATTTTTGTGCCACGCGGCACACCCCCCGATCGTATCGCCTATCTTGAGAAAATTCTCGAAGCGGCCGCACAGTCTCCTGAAGCCATGAAATTTTTAGATGAAGTCGGCGAGACACTAGAGATCCTCAAAGGGCCGGCGCTCGCCAAACAGTTAAATGATGAGTACGAGAAACTGGGTAACGTGGTCAAAGCAGCCGGGCTATCTAAAAAATGATGTCACCCCGAGAACGCTTCAGACAACTCCTTGCTTCTGAGGTGTGCAACTTAGCAGCTCCAATTTTTGATCCGCTCTCTGCTCGCATCGCAGAACTGCAGGGCTGGGAGGTCGCTAAACTTTCTGGTTCGGTAGCGAAATTTGCCAATCTCGCGATTCCCGACGGCATTGCCCTCTCTAATATCTCCGATCTGGTGGATGTCTGTTGGCGTATTCAACGCGTTGCAAATCTTTGTCTAATCGCCGATGCCGATGATGGCGGTCACAATGCGATCGCTGTCGCACGAACGATTAGAGAATTAGAGGCAACCGGTGTCTGTGCGATTGAAATCGAGGACGTGCGGGTTCCGACTCACCTCGCTAGCAAACGTGAGGGTGCGCAACAAGCGCCAACCGCCTCTGATACCCACAGCTATCCAGAGCTGCTTCCCTTGGCAGAACAAGTCAATAAGCTGAAAGCCGCTGTCGCAGCCAGACGCGACCCTCTCACCGTCATTGTGGCTAGGACACGAGCCTTAGAACATCTGTCACTTGAACAAGCATTAGTCAGAATTTCAGCCTATCACCACAGCGGAGCCGAAGCACTGATGTTTCCTGAGTTGCCCAATGGACGCAGCGATATTGAAGCCATCAGAACCGTATCAAACTTACCGCTCTTCGTGTTACGGATGTCAGCCGAACTTGCTGCAGATACTAAATATCTCACGGCTCAAGGAGTCAAGATTCGATATCTGGGCCAATCGCCCTACACCATGGCGGTGCAAGCGATCTACGATGGCCTCGCAAATTTGAAGGCGGGTGGTGATCCACTTGCACTGAAATCCAGGCAAGCCTCGACACAGCTATTGCGCGAGGTTGACCGTTCAGCCGAATTTGAAAGTTGGCAGCGTCAATATATGGCCAAGTAAGTGCACCTCTTCGCCGGGGCGCTATTGTTCTGTGCGATACCCTGATCAGCTGGCTAGCTGCTTCGTCACGTCTTATATAGCTCGGCGCGACACCGTGATCAGTCAGCGAGCGGCTTCGTCACGTCTTTATAACTCGGCGCGATACCGTGCCATCATCTCTTCTTGCGTCTCTGCCGGCGTCGTCATTCTCGCCTGCTCGTTGATCATCTCGCCCATACTGGGCATCAGCGAGCGCTCAATGTGACTTTGCACATCCCAAAGCTTTGAACGCATAAAGGCTTTTGCGCAGTGCAGGTAGGCTTGAGCCACATTGACCTTGATCACCAGCTTTGGTGTACGCACTTCAGTCGTGCAAAGTGCAAGATCTGCGGCATCAACTGACAAACAGGCCGTACCGTTCACTCGTAACGTTTCGTCCATACCCGGTATCAAAAATAACATTCCCACCTTACCCGTGTGAATAATATTTTCAAGAGTATCTAACCGGTTATTGCCGGGTGAATCGGGTATCAGCAGCGTGTGGGCATCTACGATTTTGACGAATCCAGACGCACCGCCGCGTGGCGAAGCATCGAGCATTTGATCCAAACCGACGCTCGAGATCACCACAAACGGCGAGAGGCCGATGTAGTGCTGACAATGCGCGTCGAGGGCTGAGAGCTGTTTTTTAACAGCTCGCTCTTTTGCTGGTGCATATAAGCCCCGCAACTGCTCAATGGTCTGGATCATCATGGTCTCGAGTTACAT
>JBAWWV010000003.1:0-40505 GCA_037146575.1 Alcaligenaceae bacterium
AACTGGAGTTCGTTGGCAGCAAGTTGGTGGTTTACCGTAAAAATTACACTAAGTGCTTTGGGCTTGGCCTGTCTGGGTGGCGTCTTGATTGCGTCAGTGTTTGCACTTTCGCCGCGTACAGAGCGTGCCTTGTTTCCGCTCGCTGTTGTACTACAGGTGACGCCCATCGTAGCAGTCGCGCCGCTCATACTTATTTATGTCGAAAGCACGATGGCCGCTTTGCTTCTGTGTGCCTGGATCGTTGCATTTTTCCCTATCTTGTCAAATACGGTGATTGGCCTGCGGTCGATTGACAAAAATTTGCTCGATCTATTTCGGCTTTATCGCGCTACCCCTTGGCAGCGGTTGACCCTGTTGCGGGCACCCTCAGCATTACCGTATTTTTTAGCAGGCGTAAAAATATCAGGTGGCTTAAGTTTGATTGGTGCCGTGACCGCTGAAATGGTGGCTGGTGCAGCAGGACGTGACACCGGTTTAGCGTCACGCATTCTTGAAGCAAGTTTTCGTACAGAGACACCTAAAATGTTCGCAGCCCTGCTGTTGCTTGTCGCAACGGGGGTAATAGTATTTTTAATCTTAAATTTTTTGTCCAGAAAGCTGTTGGTTCAGCACTCAAGTTTTGAATAGGAAAATCATGTCGTACAAATTTTTTCTCAAAGTGTTGGGGTCTTTGCTGCTGACGACAAGTCTTGCGCAAGCGCAACAAGCGGTATCCTTCGCGACCAACTGGAAAGCGCAAGCCGCGCACGGCGGCTTCTATCAGGCGCTTGCAGACGGCACTTACAAAAAATATGGTCTGGATGTCAAAATTATTCAAGGTGGCCCGCAAGTCAACAATCGCCCACTCTTACCCGCGGGGCGCATTGATTTTTTAATGACGGGTAATCTGTTGCATAGCTTTGATAACGTAAAGAACAAAGTGCCGGTGGTTGCTGTGGCCGCAATGTTTCAGAAAGATCCTCAGGCGTTGATGGCCCATCCCGGGCAAGGGTACGAAAACTTCGCGTCGTTAAAAACCGCCCCAGTTGCGTATATTGCAAAAGACGGACAGTTCACTTGGTGGCAATGGTTAAAGGTCACGCATGGGTTTCGAGACGAGTCGTTAAAGCCTTACAACTACAACTTAGGGCCTTTTCTCTCAAACGCGAAGTCAATTCAGCAGGGTTATTCGGTGGCCGAGCCTATCTATATTAAAGAGCAAGGCAAATTTGATCCTGTCGTGCATCTGTTGGCAGATCATGGCTTCTCAACCTACAGCACGTTAATTGAAACCCGTGCCGATACCGTTAAAAACAAGCCTGAACTGGTGCAAAAGTTCGTCGACGCATCGATTCTTGGCTGGGTCAACTTTATGTACGGCGATCGCAAAGTCGCGACAGCGCTGATGCTAAAGGATAATCCAGAGTTGTCGGCTGTTGAGGTTGAGGCTTCGGTTGCCCTGATGAAACAACAAGGCATTGTCGATTCTGGCGAAGCGCGCACCCTAGGTATCGGTGCGATGAAAGCCGAGCGCATTCAAGATTTTTATGCACAGATGGTCAAGGCGGGGTTATACAAACCCGGCGATGTTGATCTGACTCAAGTCGCCAATTTACAGTTTGTGAATAAAGCGGCGGGCGTTGATTTGACCCAGCAACTGTTGAGAGGAAAATAGAGAGCCTCCCCCCACAACACCCGCACAAACATAGGCAGAGCGACTGAAGGTGGGTGTCAATCAGGTGTCATCTTAGCTTTGATGATCACCTCTTTCCATTTTGCGGTTTCGCTTTTGATAAACGCAGCGTAAGCCTCTGGGGTGCTTCCGACGACCTCAGTCGCCATCTCACTAATGCGCTTATTCACCTCAGGCATCGCGAGCACCGCGGCGACATCTTTCGATAGCTGATTGACGATCGGCTTGGGCGTACCGGCTGGAGCCATAAAGCCAAACCAGGCAGTGATTTCAAAGTCCTTGATACCCTGCTCGATGACGGTGGGTACCTCGGGCTGGGCAGGCGATCGTGCGTCGCTTGTAATGCCGATCACGCGAACCGCGTTTGATCGTATGTACGGCAGCAAGACTGGCGTGTTGTGGATGAGAACTTCAAACTGACCTCCGAGCCCATCGGTGGTCATTTGAGCACTGGACTTGTAAGGGATGCTTGTCATCTTGATGCCGGCAACTAAGTTCAGTAACTCACCCGTTAAGTGTTGCGTTGTGCCGGGGCCAGGCGTGCCGTAGCGCACTTTGCTCGGATCTTTTTTGGCTAACGCGATCAGCTCTTGCATATTATTGACCGGCACCGAAGGGTGTACGGTAATAAAGTTTGGCGTCTTGGTGGCCAGGCTGACTGGGATCAGGTCTTTCTCAACATCGTAGGGCATCTTGCCGGCCATCAAGGTTGGATTGACTGCGGTGGGCCCAATCGTGTTGTACAAAAAGGTGTAGCCATCGGGTGCTGCCTTTGCAACCCGATCGGTGCCAATGTTGCCTGCTGCACCCACGACATTTTCAATCACGACTGGTTGGCTCCAAACTTCAGAGAGCTTTTGTCCGATCAGTCGAATTTGTGTGTCTGGGGCACTGCCCGGTGGAGCTGGGACAATCATCCGAACCGTCTTGTCTGGCCATTTCGATTGCGCCTGCGTCGCGACGCTAAAAATGAGGCTAATCGCTAAAAGGGACGCGATCGTTGCTTTGAATAAGAGTGCTAGTGGGGTAGGCAGTTTCATTAATGTCTCGCTAGTCAGGCAGCTTTTTTTGTCAAACCTATTGTGGCTTGATCACCGACTCATTTTAAACAGCTCGCTAGAGAGACGGACTAATGGCTTACCCCTAGCTGTTATCGCTTTGAGCGAATAATGACCGGATTATGTTCACCCAAGCGAGGCGGTCGAGCGCCTGCGGTACCAGGGGTTTTTGACAATTTGATGGGTAGCCCAACACCTTGATAATCGTCGCGCTGAATAAACATGTTGCGTGCTGCGGTGTGAGGCTGCTCAAACGCCTCTGGTACCGTGTGAACCGGGCCAGCAGCCACCCCAAGCGCCATGAGGTCTTTGCACAGCTCGGCTCGCTTAAACGCTCTCAGTGCGACTTCCATTTCTTGCCGTAAGGCCTCGCGATTGGTCATGCGGCTCGCGTTGCTGTCAAACATTGGATTGCTCAGTAGGTCTTCGCGCTGAATATGTTTGCAGAACTTTTTAAATTGTCCTTCGTTGACGATCCCTAAAAATATTTGGCCGTCGCCGACTTCAAAGCGGTTGTAAGTTGGGATATTGGGATGCGCACTGCCGGTTAACGCAGGTGTGTTGCCAGAGTTCATCCAGTTCGCAGCGTGAGGAATCAGCAGGCTCAATGCAGAGTCGAACAGCGTGGCTTCAACCCGTTGACCTTGCCCAGTCCGGATGCGCGCCCAAAGCGCCATCATGATTCCAGAAAAGGCGTTGTAGCCGGTGACCTGATCTACCACTGGCACACCGATTCGGGTGGGGCCCGTTTGTGGCTCGCCGTTGATGCTCATGAGGCCGCACATGGCTTGTAAGACTGCGTCATAGCCAGGCAAGTTCGCCAAGGGGCCGGTGTCGCCAAAGCCCGAGATGCTGCAGTAAATTAGTTGCGGGAAAGCCTTTGAGAGATACTCGTCGTAGCCGAGCCCCCATTTCGCCATCGTGCCGGGGACAAAGTTTTCGATTAAGACATCGGCGTTCACCAATAACGCTTCAAGGATTGCACGGTCGGTGGGTTTGCTGAGATCTAGACTCAGGCCGCGTTTGCCGCGATTGATCGCTGAAAAGTAGGCCGCTTGTCCGGGCTCAACAAACGGCGGCCCGAGCAATCGCGTTTCGTCACCCTGCGGCGCTTCGACCTTGATGACGTCGGCGCCATGATCAGACAACATTTGTGCGCATAGCGGGCCCGCCAACACGCGCGAGAGATCCAGCACGCGTAAGCCAACTAATGAGCCCTGCTTAGTGCTGGCAGCTAGCCAGGCAGCACCCGTCAGAGGGTTCTCGTCCGCATTGTCGGGAAGCTGACCAATATCTGAGGGTGCGTGCACGGGTTTAGCCTCGAGTGGGGAGCTGCACAATGCAAGAGCCTAAGACTGACAGCTCTTGATTTTGGTTGTGCGCCTCTTGCGTAATGGCAACCAGATGGCGATCACCTTCTTTATATTTCTTCGTGACTTTGGCGCGAATGAACAACATATCCCCCGCTGGGTTATGGCGACGAATTTTGCAATCCGCCTGACGCAAAAAGCCTTCGTCGCCCATCCAGTTTGTCATTTGATGCATCAGCCACGAGCTGCGCTCTGGGCCGTAATCGTAGGCACCTGGGGCACCGACTTCAAGGGCAAACTCTTCTTCCCAGTGCACGCGCTCTGGTACATCTGGCACGCCAAAGCGATTTTTGATACCGACGCCTGGATGCGCATCGATGAGTTGCCAGGCAAGTTTATTGGCGCGAATGTAAAGCCCGCCCCAGCCTTGCGCGTACGCAATAAAACCAGTGACTGTCATCGGACCTTTGAATAATACTGGCAGCTCTTCGCCTTCTTGAACATCATCCCAATAGCGCGTGTTGGCACCGCGAATTTCTTCATTGGCGTAGAGCTTGTAGGCTTCTTGCAGCTGCTCATCGGTGTAGGGGACAACACCTTTTTCTTGTACCTCAGTGTATTTCGTGCCCTTCTCGCGAGCGTGATCACGTTCGGTGCGAAAGCACCAGGTGTCAGCCTCGGCAAGTTTGTCGCCAGTTTGATTAAAAAAATCGACGTGATAAGTTTGCTGAATCGCTTTGCCAGCGAAGCGTGTGTCGTGCTCGACGAGGTCTTTTAGATACGCTTCTGTACTGATCACATCATTACGCTTTGCGTGTTGATGCCAAGTCCAGTTTGAACCTGACCACATTGCGTGTACGCCTGGCAGGCCACCCACATAGCCTGACACAATACGGCTTGTTGAATACAAAAAACTTGGTAAAGCAATGATGGTGCCGTGGCTTGTTTTGGCAGCGTACTCTGGGTCACACCACAGAGGATTGTCGTCGCCGATCCCGTGCGCATAGTGGCGAATGTTGTCGCGGGTGGCTTCGTGGCACCAAGGTTCGGCGGTGGCGCCGATTTTGACACCGATGCGTCGCTTCAGATCTTCAAGCCCTTGCTCGGTAATTTTTGGAAAACTGCGCTGGCCAATGAGTGATGATGACATTTAAATCTCCTGATGACTTCTTTTAAATCTAGATCGTGAAAATTTTCTGAAATACGCTCACGCTGGTGTCTCGCGAAGTTTTTTTCGATGGATTTTTCCGGCAGGCGTTTTTGGCAGTTCTGGCACAAAGACGATATGACGGGGATACTCGTGTTGACTTAACCGTGTTCTGACTAAATCTTGAAGCTCTTGAATAAACGTTTCGTCACCGGGTCGCTGGCTAACGACAAACGCTTTTACGGCTTGGCCACGCAGGCTGTCAGGTACGCCGATTGCTGCCGCTTCTTGCGCGTCGGGATGCTTCAGAATGGCATCTTCAATCTCGACAGCACTCATTGTCCAGCCCGCAGAAATAATCACATCGTCGGCGCGACCACCATGATAGAAATACCCCTCGCGATCGACGTGTCCAAGATCTTTTGTGGCGAGCCACTGACCCTTGCGCCAGACTTTGATTTCACCGACGACATCCGGAGCACAGACATGCCCGGCCGCGTCTTGAACCTGTACTTGCGCTCCAGGGATGGGCTTGCCTAGTGACCCTTGTTTCTGAGCGAAATCTTCAGCGCCTGGATAGCTCACTAAGATGACACCAATTTCGGTCGTGCCATACATGCTGCAAACCTGTAGCCCGAACGTTTGCTCGATGAACTCTTCGGTTGCGCTGTCGATTGGCTCGCCGGTAAACGACATTTTGGTAAAAGAGTACTGGTATTGAGATGCGCAGCCCGAATTTTTCATCATTCGGTAGTGCGTGGCTGCTGCTGAAATATTGGTAAAACGATGCGCGGCCAACCCTTTTAATAACACTGCTGCGCTGAATTTTCCGGCAAAAGAGCCAATGGTAAGACCCAACGCCATCGGCGCGAGAGTGCCATGCCAGAGGCCATGACCCCAAGCGGGCGAGGAGGGACACATGAAGCGGTCGCCGGGGCGCAAGCCCGTGCCGTAGAGTGCCGCCACCATCAAGGTCACGATTGAGCGATGCGTATGTTTGACCGCTTCAGGGAGTTCTCGCGTGGTGCCCGACGTGTACTGATACATCGCGTAGTCAGTCGCGTTGGTCTCAGGAGTAAAGGTGGTTGGGTATTGTGCTAATGAAGCCATCAGATTTTCGTCGGCCAGGATCGTACGTGCTTGATACTCGTCAGACACAACGCTGATTTTTTCTGCGTTTGTAAATAATAGGCTTGGCAGACAGTCAGCGATTCTAAGATTTAAGCCATCGGGGCCAAACAGAGTAAAGAGCGGCACAGCAATGGCGCCGGCTTTCATGATGCCGAATAAACAGGTGTAGAAGGCAAGCGAGGGTTCAAGCATGACCGCAACGCGGTCGCCCTTTTTGATGCCTCGTGCAGTTAAAAAATTCGCCATCTGCGACGAGTGCTTGGCCAGTTGCTCGTACGAAATGATTTCGTCGGGCGCATCGGTACGCAGCACGATGACAGCCGTTTGCCCCTGCAAGGCATATCGGTCAACGCACTCATGGGCAATATTGAGCTGCTCACGGTTTCCGTCAAATAACTCCCACAGCTTTTCGGATGAAAAATTTGTTTGGGCGTCTGCGTACGACGTAAACGCGGTGAGTTTGGACATGGAATTGCTTTGCGGGGTGAACGGTTTGCGAGCGAGGTGCTGTAGACGGCGATGCCAGCGCGGATTGCGTTGGCTGTCGTTGCGAGAGCTTCACTTTATCGCCGAGCTGTTTTATTGTCAAATGAAGCTATTTGTTGTATTAGTACAATGGTATTAAAATAAAATCATCCTTTTATGTTTGACCAAAGTCCAATCAATTGCCAATACACACTTTTGTGTTTGACCAAAGCACAACCAATTGCCAGTGCACAACCACGTTTTACCGAACGCGTAAACAACTCTTGAATGCAGCAAACCTCTCCAATGACCTCGCCTAAGCAAATAACGCCGCAAGCCACGCAGAGCACTCACGATCGCGGGCAAGATCGCGTTTTGGTTGCTCCCCCTGCACCTCGCATCCGTCCGGTGCCTGCAGTGTCGCGTTCAATTGCGATTTTGCGTTTATTGGGCAAGGCTCGTGCGCCCCTTGGCGTCAATGCGATCGCACAGGCGTTGGGTTTGGTGCCCAGCACGTGTCTACATATCTTGCGTGCTCTTGTTGAAGAAAAACTCGTTGCCTTTGATCGCCAAACCAAACACTACCGGCTTGGTATCGGCATGCTGGCATTGGCGCGTAGCGCCCTAGACGCCAATGCATTTCCCGCGCTGATTCAAGTCGCGCTCGATCAACTCTCGACCGCGTATAACGTCACGGCCATCGCCGTCGACGTGACCGACCCCGATCAAATGGTTGTCGTCGCACTCTCGCGTTCGACCATCCCCTTCCGGCTGCACGTTGATGTTGGCAGTGTGTTTCCGTCGCTGTTAAGTGCCACGGGGCGCCTGGTGGCGGCCTTTAGTCAACAATCGCGCAGCGAGTTGAAGGCACGCTTCGATAAACTGCGATGGGCTGGATCGCTCAGCTTCGAGACTTGGTACCTCGAAGTGCAAGACGCAAAGCAAACTGAATACAGTGTCGATCGTGGTACTTACATTGCAGGCGTCACCATTGTGGCCGTCCCGGTGCGCTCAGCAAATAACGCACCAACCCATACGCTGGTCTGCGCAAGCTTGACGAATCAGTTGACCGAGGCTGACCTAACCGATCTAATCAAACGAATGAGATTGCAGGCCGATCTTGCAACAAGCACCTAACAGAACAAGCAGAAGGAACAAGCAGAAGGAACAAGCAGAAGGAACAAGCAGAAGGAACAAGCAGAAATCCTCTTCGTTTCGAACTCATGCCGTGCGCCTCCCGACCCGCAGGGTTGGGAGGCTGTTAAACATATCAACAGGAAGACAAGCGAATCATGCAACATAGTCGTGAAAGAATTTTGACAACACACACTGGCAGTCTGCCTCGCCCTGCTGCCTTGGTGCAGATGTACGCCCAACGAGCAAACGGCCAAGTGGTTGATGAAGCGCTGCTTGAGCGTGCCGGTCACCAAGCCATGCAGGCCAGCGTCGAGCATCAAATGGCCAATGGCATTGACATTGGCAACAACGGTGAACAGCAGCGCGAAGGTTTCTTTTTATACGTGCAACGTCGAATGTCTGGTTTCTCAGGAAGCTGGAAGCGTTGGTCGCGTGGTGACGTTGAACGGTACCCTGAGTTTAAGCAGATGATGGCGAACCAAGCCGGTGATAAAGTGGCTGTCAGTAACTTTCTGCCGCCGCGTGTCACGGGCGAGGTCAAGTATCTTGATCCGGCGCTCGCCGCCTCGGAGGCTATCGACTTTAAGGCCGAACTTGGTGGGCGATCAAAAAAATTCACTGAGGCGTTTTTAACGGCTCCTTCGCCTGGCATCATCGCCTCGGCGTGCAAAAACGAACATTACGATACCGAAGAGTCGTACCTTGCGGCGCTGGCCGAAGCGCTACGCCTTGAGTACGAAGCAATCGTCAATAATGGTTTTATCCTGCAAATCGATTGCCCTGACTTAGCGCTTGAGCGCCATGTTTCGTATCACGATGAATCTGACGCAAAATTTATCGGCTTCATTGAGCGCGTTGTCACCGCCCTCAATGTTGCCCTCCGAAATATCCCGCGCGATCGCGTGCGTATGCATGTGTGTTGGGGCAACTATGAAGGGCCACACGATTGCGATGTTCCCTTACAAAAAATTTGGCCTGTCATCAGTCAAACAAATGTAGGCGGCTTTGTACTGCCCTTCGCAAACGCACGTCACGCTCACGAGATGACGGTGTTGCGTCACCGACCTTTAAAAGACGATCAAGTGATTGTTGCGGGAGTCATCGATGTCTTGACCAACTTCGTTGAGCATCCAGAGGTCGTGGCTGACCGTCTCGAGCGCTGCGCTGCAGAGGTGGGTGACCCAACGCGGGTGCTTGCAGGTACGGATTGCGGTTTCGATACCTCAGCTGGGATGGGCCGTGTGGCAACCGATGTGGTCTGGGCTAAGTTACGTACGCTGGCTGAAGGCGCCCGTATCGCAAGTGAGCGGCTAATCAAATAGCATTCACCCAAACGAGGCTCAGAGCAACAGCATTTAAAACTAGTGCGTGAATATTCAGAGCGGACAGCTCCCGCAGACACTCAGCGCACTGGCGAGCGGCTTTGCTAGCCGATCGCAGTACGTTGTACCTTCAGTCAACGGTCGCACCCGAGGCCTTCACAATTGCCCCCCATTTGACGATATCTTCGTCTAAGCGCGCTTTGAACTGCGCGGGCGTGTCAAAGGCAAGTTCAAGTCCCAGGTCACTGAGTTTCTTTTGAACCGCGGGCTTTTTCATCACGGTTGCGGTCGCCTGATAAATCTTATCCACAACATCGGCCGGAGTACCTGCAATGGCAAACAAGCCTACCCACAGTTCGCCTGAGAACCCGGGGATCTGTTCAATCATCGCTGGCACCTCAGGCAAAGACGGTGAGCGTTGGGCAGTGCTCACACCTAGCGCTCGCAACTGACCCTGGCGGATATTGCTCAGCGCAGAGGGAAGGCTTGCGAAGGCGATGGGCACCTGCCCACCTAAGACATCCGCCATAGCGGGTGCAACACCCTTATACGGGATGTGTTCCATTTTGTATCCGCCCATTTGATCCATCATCACACCTGACAAGTGATTGACCGTACCGTTGCCTGCTGAGGCATATTGATACTTGCCTGGATTGGCTTTGATCAAGGCTAAAAACTCGGCTAGCGTTTTGGCAGGAAAAGAGGGATGCACCACAAGTACGTTAGGGACGCTGCCAATAATGGTAATCGGGATAAAGTCTTTAACAGGGTCAAAGCCCACATTCTTATACAACGCTGGGTTAATGGCTTGAGCGCTATTGACTGTCATCAGTAGCGTATAGCCATCAGGCGCAGCCGTTTTAGTTTGTGCCGTACCGATGTTGCCCCCAGCCCCCGGTTTGTTGACCAACACAACCGACTGTTTAAATTCTTCAGCAAGTTCGATGGCGATCACACGCCCCACGATATCGTTTGTACCGCCGGTCGCGTTAGGCACCACCATCGTGAATGAGCGGCTTGGAAAACTAGCCGGTGCTTGCGCATCAGCCGCTTGGATACCGAGGCTTAACGCCACCCCAGTGAGCAGTCTGAGAGCCTGTACACTGAAGAATGAGTTGTGTTGGACCATGGGGATTCTCCTCGGGTTTAATCATTTTCTTATGGTCAACTATAGACTACAAGCTAAGCTTATGACTACGAATTTCGGATAAACAAGAATGTCGATCGCTCCACGTAGGTTAATTATTGCAATCACCGGAGCCTCAGGCACCGCCTATGGCGTGCGCCTATTGCAGGTGTTACAGGACACCGATATTGAGACGCATCTCGTCTTGACCGACTCGGCCAAACTGACAATGGCTGCTGAAACTGAATTTCAGCCCGCTCAGGTTCAAGCTCTGGCAGATGTTGTTCATGCTTCAAAGAATGTCGGCGCAACGATTGCCTCGGGCTCCTTTGTGACGCTAGGTATGGTGATTGCGCCCTGCTCGATTAACACCTTGTCTGAAATTGCGTGGGGAATTACGGGTAATTTGATTTCACGCGCCGCCGATGTGACGCTTAAAGAGCGCCGTCGATTGATTTTGCTTGTGCGCGAAACGCCTTTGCACGCGGGTCACCTAAAGTCGATGCTGCAGGTCACGCAAAACGGTGCGATCGTGATGCCACCTGTGCCTGCTTTATATATCAAACCCAAGTCCGTTGACGACGTCATCGACCATACCGTTGGTCGCGTGCTTGACTTGTTGGGCTTAGAGACAGACCTTGTACAACGCTGGAATGGCCTAGGGAAAACTTCGCCATGAAGCTTTTCGTGTATTACAAGTTTTTGCCGCTCGAGCAGCCAGACATGAAAGTGCGCGTTGAACACATGCAGGCGAAGTTACAGAAAATGTTTGTGGCGTTACAGCCGCAAGTGATGATGCGCCCCAAGCCCGATGAACTTGGCCAAGTGACTTGGATGGAAATTTACGACTTGTCGGCGGTGGATTTCATTGAATTTAAGGACGCACTCGACAATGCTTCAGTGGTAGCAAGGTTGCCCCAGCCCAGACGTACCGAACAATTTATAAACTGTATATGATAAAAAAAACATTAGCTCCAATCGTACTGTTTCTGTTGAGCGCAACGTTTTTTCAGTGTTCTTTCGCCCAGTACCCTGAACGCACGATCAAAATTTTGGTGGGCTTTGCAGCAGGTGGCCCAACGGATAGTTCAGCACGTGCGCTGGCCGAAGGGATGACCAAGGCGCTTGGACAACAAGTCGTGATCGAAAATCGCCCGGGTGCAAATGCGCAAATCGCAGCCATAGAACTCATTAAAAGCTCCGCAGATGGCTACACCTTGATGCTCGCCTCGAACGGAACGCTCGCAGTGGCAGGCGCACGTTACGCTAAGTTGCCTTACGACGTTGAGCGGGACTTCACGCCGATCGGCTCAGTGGCCGGGTATCCGCATGTCTTGGTAGTGCCGTCTCAAAGCCCAGCCAACGACCTTGCGTCGCTGATTCGCTTGGCAAAGGCCTCGCCTAAAGGTTTAACGGCCGCGGTGACGGGGCACGCTAACGAGTTAACGGTTGAATGGTTAAAAAAAGACGCAAACATTGAGCTGACTTCGGTCATTTACAAGGGGGCGTCAGCGGTCATCAATGATCTGGTCGCCGCGCGGGTGGATATGGCCCTGCTTGCGCCAAATGTCGTCACGCCGATGCTTGAATCAAAGCGGATGAAAGCAATCGCGGTGACTGGCGCTAACCCCGCCGCTGACTTGCCGGGCGTTGCAACCATGATGGCCTCGGGTCTTGCGAACTTTGAGCTTGATATCTGGAACGGCCTAGTGGCGCCTGCCGGCACCAGCCCAAACATCACTGAAAAACTTAACGCGGCACTTAAACAAACGCTGATTCAACCAGAGTTTCAAAAAACGTTGGCGTTGTCTGGGCAATACGCCATCATTGATACGCCCTCTGAGTTCAAACGCAAATATGATAAAGAAGCTGCGCACTGGAAAAAAATTGCAACCGATGCGAAGCTTCCTTTACTCTAATAAAACGCCTTTTCATCAAGCGACAATAACGGGAAGGCACTCAGTGCATCGTTCGGGCTGAGTGGCGCGACTGCTTGCAAGTAGCTTGGATTGAGCTCAGCAAGAGAGTTGACACCGATCAAACCCATACAGATCTTGATTTCGTCTTCTAAGATCTCGAGCATTCTGACTACGCCAGCAGCGCCATCCGCTGCAAGCCCGATACATTGCATGCGCCCCATACCGACCATATGTGCTCCAGAAGCAATCGCTTTGACAATATCAGAGCCGCGGTTAAAGCTTCCGTCAACGATCACCGTCGCCCGACCGTTCACGGCTTTCACAACCTCGGGTAAGACCGCCATTGACCCCATGCAGTGATCAAGTTGTCGCCCACCATGGTTCGATACGTAGACCATATCTACACCGTGATCGACCGCCATCGCGGCATCTTCAGCCGTTGCGATTCCCTTAAGAATGAGCGGTACCTTAAGCTTGCTTTTTAAACGATCAACATCTTTCCAGGTGAGTTGCGGTTGAAACTCGCGCCCCGGAACAGCGAGACGACGAATATTACGTTTAGCTTGATCGCGCTCGCGACGGCTGTAATGTGCGGTGTCAACGGTCAAACAAAATGCACCGTTGCCGGACGCTTCTGCACGCGCCGCGATCGCGTCGACCCAGGCTGCATCACCATGAACATAGAGCTGAAAAATTCGTAACGCGTCAGGGGCTGCTTGAGCAACCGCCTCAATGCCTGGCTGGCAGACTGAGCTGAGCATGTGCGCAATGCCAAACTGTTCAGCGGCTTGTGCAGAGGCAGCGCCAGCACCTTGTGCAAACAACTCAAGGCTACCAACCGGTGCCAGCAAGATTGGCAAGCGCAGGTCTCGGCCTAAAAAGCTTGTGCGAGCACTGACGTTGCTGACGTCGCGCAGGACGCGTGGTCGAAATGCCAAAGCATCAATCGACGCACGATTACGCCGCAGAGTCGTTTCGGTTTCTGTGCCGCCAACGATGTAATCCCAATTGTCGTGGTTGAGCTTTTGGCGGGCTTTTTGAACGAGTTCGTGTAGCGTTAAGAAACGCGGTTCTGCTGAAGACATAGTGATCAATGCGCTCTAAGTTGAAGTGGTTGGACTAAGTTGAAATTATTCGCTTGCTTTAATGTTTGACTGTTGGGCGATTGCTTTCCATTTTTTCATTTCGGCAAAGACAAAGTCGCTCCAAGGGCCGGCGCCGCGAGCATCGGGCACCATCCCCTTGTCGATGATACTTTGTTGCATCACTGGGTCGGCAAGAACTGTCGCAATATCGCTGCTGATTTTCTGCACTACTGCGGCCGGCGTGTTTTTAGGCACTACCAGACCAGTCCAACCGGCCCCTTCAAAGCCGGGGTAACCCGACTCGGCGACAGTGGGCAGATTCGGTAGCTGAGGCACGCGTTCGAGCATTGCAATCCCCAGCGCTTTGAGTTTGCCTGACTTGATATGTGGCAAGGTGGCCGCCATGCTGTCCACCAAAATAGAAATTTGCCCGCCTAATAAATCGGTTACCGCGCTCGCACTGCCCTTGTAATTAATACCAACCATGTTGATGCCAGCTGTGTATTTGAAGAACTCTCCTGTCAGGTGTTGGGTGTTGTTGACGCCACCGTAGCCGACATTAAATTTTCCTGGATCTTTTTTGGCAGCCGCAACGAGTTCTTGAATGGTGTTGTAGGGCAGTGCTGCACTCACCACAATGATCATGGGCGCGATCGCTAAGCCCCCGACATAGGTGAAATCTTTTGCGGCATCGTAGGCGAGCTTGTCAAACACGGCAGGGTTAACCGCTAACACACCGCTTGTTCCCATAATCATCGTGTACCCGTCAGGAGCTGCCGTGGCACCGGCCACCATCCCAGGTACGCCGTTTTTATTCTCCACAATGACTTGTTGAGCCCAGGAGAGCGTGAGTTTCTCTGCAAGCAGGCGCGCAATAATGTCTGTGGCCTGCCCCGGAGGAAACGGCACAATCAGTCTGACTGGCTTTTCAGGAAACACCCCCTGCGCACTCGCCGTAACCGCGAGTAGCGTGCAGCAAAGCCCGAGAACCCAGGCGGTGAGTACTCTTAAGGTTGTGTGTCGTAACATGATTTGCTTTAAAGTCATCAATATTGCTTGGATCAACGTCATCAACGTCGTTGGGTTTACGCGAATCGACTTTGTTTAGCTCGTGGCTGCAAGAGTCGTGCGTATCATGAAGCGAAGATCAGGACACTAAGCCGCGCTTCACGATGAAGACATTATTCTGTGGATTTGATGTTAGCCTGCGTTGCTGCAGTTTTCCATTTCTTCATCTCTGCAAAAACAAATTCGCTCCAGGGGCCAGCACCACGAGGGTCGGGCACCATCCCTTTATCAATGATGCTTTTTTGCATGTCAGGATCAGCCAAAATCCGCGATACGTCGGCACTGATCTTTTGAACAATCGGGGCAGGAGTTCCTTTGGGTACAACTAAGCCTTGCCAACCTACACCCTCAAAGCCAGGGTAGCCTGATTCAGCGACCGTTGGCAGGTCTGGTAACTGAGGCACGCGTTGCAAAGTTGTGATTCCAAGCGCTTTCAATTTTCCCGACTTGATATGTGGCAAGGCCACTGCCATGCTATCTACCAGAATCGAGATTTGTCCACCGAGCAAATCGGTGACAGCCGCAGCGCTACCCTTGTAGTTCACGCCAACCATGTTCACACCCGTGGTGAATTTAAAGAGTTCGCCGGTTAAATGTTGGGTGTTGTTGACGCCCCCATAGCCCACATTAAACTTGCCAGGCTCTTTTTTTGCGGCGGTAACAAGTTCTTGCACAGTGTTGTAGGGCAGCGTAGCGCTGACGACTACGATCATGGGCGTAATCGCTAAGCCACCTACATAAACAAAGTCTTTTGTGACGTCGTATGGCAGTTTGTCAAAGACGGCTGGATTAACGGCCAAGACCCCACTGGTGCCCATTGTCATCGTGTAGCCATCAGGTGCTGCCGTGCTGCCCGCGACCATGCCGGGCACTCCGGTTTTGTTCTCAACAATGACCTGTTGACCCCAGGCAAGGGTGAGCTTCTCTGCAATCATCCTGGCGATAATGTCGGTCGCTTGCCCTGGTGGAAAAGGCACAATTAGCTTGACTGGTTTTTCAGGAAAGTTTGTTTGCGCCTGTGCCTGAACGTTAACAATCAGGCACAGCAACATCGCAAGTAGCGACACTAAAGATTTAAAGTTCATATAAGCCTCCGGAAAAATCGGGCGGCGCCGTCGACGGGTTTGTCGATGTCTCTGTATCGGCGGTTTTTGTAATGGATTTCGCACTAAGTTAGGCTGCGTAATGCTATTTGTCAAATGAGGGCTAGAGTCCTCCGCTGCATGCTGGGGAGTGGCGTGCGTTTTCGAGAAATCGTCTGACGTCTCCGAGTCATGGTCTGACGGGTGCCGTGCAAATCGCAAGCCGCGTAGACGCCTTGCGACGTGAGGCAAGGGTTTACCTTTAGCGGCTCAATATTTCTTTTTACCCTCATCGACTCAATATGTCTTTTAAGGTATCGGGATCGCAACGCACATCAACACCTGCTTGCTCTTGCGCCAAGAGCATCGCAATACGCGAGTCTTTATCGCCCCAGCCTCGGTCAAGTGCTTCTGTCATCTGAGCAAGTGTCAGCTTTGCAAAGTGCATATCTAGATCAACTTCGCGCCCAAGTTCATTGGCCAACGTCACGTCTTTATGTGCAAGTTTTAATGAAAATTTAGCGGGTTCGTAAGCGCCACTTAGAAAGTGAGTGGGCAAGCCGTCAAAGGTTCGACGGCGACCCATTGCACCGCTGCGCAACGCTTTGAAAAGGGTGGGGGCCTCGACGCCGGCCTTGACTCCCATTGAAAACACCTCTGCGATCGCTGAATTAAATATGTAGCCCATACAGTTATGAACTAACTTGGCGACCGAAGCGGCACCGACAGCACCTAAAAATTGCACATCGTCTGACATGCACGACAACACCGGCGCGTATGTCTTGAAGGTTGCTTCGTCGCCGCTGGTCCAAATCACAAGTTTGCCCGAGGCGGCTCCTGTGGGGCCTCCGCTAACCGGGGCGTCTAAGAAAATCAGTTCTTTTTTAGCAAGCTCGGCATGCAACTCTCGGATGACCCGAGGTGCATTGGTTGAAAAGTCAAACACCGCGCTCCCTGCGCGCAGGCTAGTGGTCAGTCCGTTCGGGCCAGTCAATACCTCTTGCACTTGCGGGGGCCCCGGTAGCGATAAGAAGACAACATCGACCTGGGAGCCCAGGGCGGCAGGTGTCGCCGCCCATTGTGCCCCAAGCGCGATCAGCGACTGCGCATTTGCGTGGAGCATGTCATTGACGACCAAAGAATGCCCGTGTTTGATGAGGTTCGCTGCCATCCGTGAACCCATCATGCCAAGTCCGATAAATCCGATTTTCATTTTTGTTATCCCGTTGTTTGGTGAAGTCGATACAAAGTCTTGCCGCTTTAGTATTATTGATCCGAATAATCATTATTCATCAAAAAAATATCTCAGGAGACTTACATGGCCACAGCACCCACCTCAGAACGTCGCGAACGCTTACGCAAAACAGTCCCTAAAATGGTTGAGTGCGCCGAAAAAGTTTTATATGGCGACATCTGGGAGCGTAAAGAGTTATCCAAGCGCGACCGCAGCATGATTACTATTGCAGCCTTATTAACCTCGTTCAGACCAGATCAATTGCGCGTTCACATCACGCGCGGTTTAGAAAATGGCCTGACGCAAGAAGAAATAGGCGAGCTTATTACCCACTTGGCGTTTTATTCGGGTTGGGCCTCCTCAATGTCCGCAGCTCAGATTGCCTACGAGGTGTTCGAAGGGCTTGAGAAAAAATGAACTGTCCATCTGGACGCTCTTCCACCTTAACGTCAGCTCAAGGTCTGGCGCGCTTGACAAGCAAGGCTGCATTGACTGCCACCTTGCTTGCTGTTGTTTCGACGGCGGCACCTGCGTGGACACAGACGTTTCCCAACAAACCGCTCAAGATTGTGGTTGGATTTCCGCCCGGCGGCGGCTCAGATTTGATGGCGCGCATCGTGGCCGAAAAAATGTCGGTGATACTCAAACAACCTGTGATTGTCGATAACAAGCCGGGCGCGGGTTCAACAATCGCCGCAACCTTCGTCTCGCGCGCAGCGCCCGACGGCTACACAATGCTCTTTGGTCAGGCGGCCAATGTAGGTGTCGCACCTGCGATCATGAATACGCTGACATACGACCCCCTCAAAGACTTTGCTCCCATCACGCGTTTGGTGTCGGCACCCCTAGTGTTAGTAGGGCCCTCCGATCTTCCCGCTAAGGACGTTAAAGAACTCATCGCACTTACTGCTGCTAAACCTAATGCCTTGAGTTATGGTTCGCCGGGCTCAGGTACCGTTGGCCATCTAGCGGGCGCCATGTTCATGAACGAGGCCAAAGTCAAGGCAGTGCATGTTCCTTACAAAGGCCAGTCGCTGTTAATCACCGATATGCTGGGCGGCCGTATTGCGATGTACTTTAGTACGATCGCCGTGGTTAAGCCCTATGTCGAAAGCGGCAAAATGCGCGCCTTTGGCGTGACCTCTTCAAAGCCCTCTGCGGCGTTTCCGGGTGTGCCTGCGATTGGTGAAGCAGGGCTGCCTGACTACGCTGTTGAAAACTGGTACGGTTTGTTGGCACCCGCCGGCACGCCAGCGGCAGTGATTGACAAGCTGCACCAAACCGTTAAGCAAATCTTGCTTTTGCCTGACGTGCAGCAGGACCTCACCAAAGAAGGGGGCGAGGTCGGGGGTGAGTCACCCGCCGAGTTTGCGAAATTCCTGAGTATTGATATCCCGCGATGGAAAAAAATCGCAGTCGAAGCAGAATTAGCACCTTGACCTAAGTCAATTCCGCTACACTAAACCTTCAAAAATTAGTCGTCATCATAAAAACGGTTTGGAGAGGATATGAAAACGTATACACGCGTGATGGGTGGATTGGGTTTGGTGTTCACACTTAGTTTGGGCGCTCTGAACGCTCAAGCTCAAGCACCAGCGGCGGCACCGGCTGCCCCACCTCCAGCTTGGAAGCAAGGCATGCCTGACTCTATGGCGAGCTCCACCTTAGCGCCATTGCCGGCAAAGCTGACAGCGACCAAGGCCGCTGACGTTCCTTTAGACAAGATCAAAGTCCCAGCGGGTTTCAAAGTCGAAGTTTGGGCCGATAGCATCCCCGGTAGCCGAGCGATCGCTGAGGGCGATGATGGCAAGTACTATGTGGGCACACGTGGTTTGGGCCGCATTTATGAGTTGACAGATGACGGCAAGCAGCGCACTTCGCGCATCGTGATTGATAAGCTCAATCAGCCGACTGCGGCCTATAAAGATGGTTCGCTGTTTGTCGTTGCGGTAGATAAAGTGCTGCGCTTTGACGGCATTGCTAAAAATCCAACGGTTGCGCCGGTTGATCTGACCGAGAAGTTCAACTTTCCACCTTTACAGCACCATAACTGGAAATACGTTGCCTTTGGCCCAGACGGAAAGTTCTATGTGCCGTTTGGTGCACCGTGCAACATTTGCGCGCTGCCAACACAAGAGTACGCTCAGATTCGTCGCTATAACGCCGACGGCTCTGGCATGGAGGTCATAGCAACTGGCGTTCGTAATTCGGTGGGTTTTGATTGGCACCCGGTGACGAAAGAACTTTGGTTTAGTAATCATGGTCGTGATTGGTTGGGTGACGATAGCCCGAACGACACGATGAACCGCCTCAAGGTTGGTGGTAATTATGGTTTCCCTTTCTGCCACGCCGGCACGCTTGCTGATCCTGATATCAAAAAAGACAACGCTTGCGGTGGTGTTGAGCAACCTGTTGCTTTGATGGGCCCTCATGCAGCAACGATGGGCGTAACGTTCTACACCGGTTCAATGTTTCCTGCCGAGTACAAAAACGTTCTGTTCAACGCACGTAAAGGTTCCTGGAATCGCACCCAGAAAATTGGTCACGATGTTGTGACGGTTCAGGCGGATGCAGATGGTAAAAATGCAAAAGTTGTACCCTTTATGACCGGCTTCATGAACGAAGCGGATCAGTCATGGTGGGGTCGTCCTGCTTACCTCCATCAAATGAAGGATGGCTCATTGCTAGTCTCTGACGAGCAAATGGGCGTGATTTATCGCGTGTCCTACAGCAAATAAGTCAGGTAAAAATGTCTTTTTTTGCAAAAGTAGTGGTTGGGTTAGGGGTGGTCCTGCTGACCACCTCGCTTTCCTGGGGTCAGGTCTCGCCCCAGCGACAGGCGCTGTGTGCTGCCTGTCATGGTGCAGACGGAAACTCTCAAATCAAGGGAATTCCGTCTTTGGCGGCGCAGCCAAAACTGTTTATCGAGAACAGTTTGATCTTGATGCGCGAAGGCATGCGCGAAGTGCCTGCAATGAAAGGTATGCTCGACGGCGTGACGGATGCCGAGGTCACCGAGTTAGCCAAGTTTTATGCGGCCCTACCGTTAGCCAAACCCCCCGTTGATAAACAAGCGGATTTGTTCATGAAAGGTGAGCAACTTGCTAGTGGGATGCGCTGTGGCATTTGTCATTTGCCCAATTATGTCGGGCGCGACCAGATGCCAAGATTGGCGGGCCAACGTGAAGACTATCTGCTTCATAGTCTGTTGCAGTTTAAAAACAATCAAGCTGTGGGACGTGATTCGAATATGGCCGCTGCGGTCTATGGCGTCGCAGACACTGACTTGCAAGCGCTGTCGCACTACTTGGCCAGACTTTCGCCAGAGTAAGTTTGGCCTACGCCTCAGCCCTGTTTGAGGCTTAGTTTAAAAGCGGTGACGCAATCCAGTCACCAAATAAAAACTTGTCGTTCCTGCAATAAACCCAGGGTTTGTTGCGTACGAAGTCGCCATATACATGTTGGTGCGCGGAGTAAAGTCATACTGATAGCCAATACTGTACGCATCTTGCGCCCCGACATTGTTTTGGGCGTTGGTTGTGCCATTGTTGGCCGCACGTGTCCACGAACTAAAAATCTTTGAAACGCCGCTTAACGGAAGAGTAAAGCCCAGCATGTACGAATTGAAATTCATATTGGGATCAAAGATGATCGCGCCTTGCCCACCACCCCACGAATTGATGTCAAGCGTCGGTTTGCCGACGGTGGTGAATGAGACGCCTTGTATGTTGATGGCCCCCCCTTTGTTTTGCCCTACCGCTGCAGAAAGTTGTATGGCACCAAAGTCGTATTTTCCACCGACGATCCATTCTTGGATGTTGGCGCTGTTGGCTATGTTTGAGGGTAGTCTTGGATCGGCACCGTTGGGCATGACTTGATCATAAGATGCAGCAAGCATCAGGGGACCCTTGTTATAACTCACCCCTAAAGTGATTAGACGAGTGTTGTTCATGGTTGACTCGTTGTAGTCGCTGCCCGCGGCGATTGACTTCACACCATCAAAATAAAAGGTATTCATCTGCGGCGAAAAAGAATATCCAGCGCCCACCTTGAGCCCACTGGTGGGTTCAAGCATCAATTTGATCATGTTGCTGTACTTTGTATTTGAGTTGGCCGCCCCAAAGGCATAGGCCATCCGAGCCTGACCAAGCCCGCCTCTAAAAGGGTCAATGGCCAAGAAGAACTCAGGGGCGTAGCCGCTTTGGCGACCGAGTCGAAAATACCCCGCGTCGTCTTTGCTGAGACCAACCCAGGATTGAAGGCCAAACAAACGTCCGTTTGATAATAGAGAACCGTTACTAATATCAATGCTGCTCTCGAGTTGAAAGTTCGCACTGAAGCCGTTACCTAAGGGCTCTTGGCCGCGCATGCCCCAGCGCGAAGTTGTTTGCATCCCGCTGGCAAACCCAAGCCTGGTTTGGCTGTATTGACCAGGGCCCGTTATTTGTTGATAGGCAACGCCGCCATCAATCAGGCCATACAGAGTGGCGCTGCCTTGTTGTGCCCAGGCATGGTTAGCGGCAAGAGATACCGCGATCAAACCAAGCTTAAGTTTATTAACAGGAGTCATATCGTCTCAGTTGCGTCCGCGCGATGCTCGTTGAGGTGCCGCCAACGCCTTCTGGTCGAAAAGGGCGGTAAGCGAAATTCAAGCGCATTTACTTTTTGTTGGTGTTATCCAAATAAAGATTCGTGAGGTTATCAGATATTAAATCGAGTCAGTGCTTTAACAGCCTTGGCAGTGTGGAAATCGCAAGCTCGATACAATACTAGAGCTGCCATCAGTTCCAAGGTTCTTTTGTTAAAACATGACTAAATACAGAGGCCCGTGCCGATAGCAGTAGCCATACCGCGTACTACGCGGTGTTCTGTTGACTAAACAGGACACAACAACCAAAATCGGCAGACCCATGCCGAGGTGTTTCATAACCAGCGAGACTGACCCATGAATCCTAATTCTAAAAGCCCCAATATTGTCGTTCTAGGCGCTGGTGCCGTTGGTTGCTATTTTGGTGGAATGTTGGCTCGAGCCGGGCATAAGGTGACACTAGTGGCTCGCGCCGAGCATGTCGCCGCGATCGCTCAACATGGTCTGCACATGGATTGCCAAAGTTTTCAAGAGTACGTTGCGGTTTCTGCAAGCGTAGACCTTGCAGTGGTTGCTCAGGCCGATTTAATTTTATTGTGTGTCAAATCGCCCGACACAACTAAAACGATCGAAGCGATTGCTCCTCACTTGCAAAAGCACACCGCAATTGTGAGTTTGCAAAACGGCGTCGATAACTGCGAACGTATATGCGCTGTGGTTGATAACCCAGTATTTGCGGCCGTGGTGTACGTGGCGACGATTATGGCAGGGCCCGGTCGACTCAAGCATTTGGGTCGAGGCGAGCTAGCCATTGGCCAGTCAGAAAACTCACACACTCATGCCGGCGCTGCAAGTCAGCTGATGACTCTTGCCACGCTGTTGACCGAAGGGGGCGTGCCTTGCGCAGTATCGCCAGACATAAGAAAAGATCAATGGAGTAAGTTTTTGGTGAACTGCAGCTACAACGCGATCTCGGCGATTGGGCAACTGACGTACGGAAAAATGGTGCAGACTGAAGCGGTTCGCGTGCTAATCAATCAATTGGGGGCCGAGGTTGTGGCTGTTGCTCAGCACCAAGGCATTGCGCTGACGTACCAAGACGCTCAGCAGGTCAATGACATGATCCCTCAGACAATGCCCGGGCAACTGTCTTCAACAGCACAAGATCTTGCACGCAAAAAACCGTCCGAAATTGAATATTTGAACGGATTGGTCGTCCGTAAAGGTCTAGAGTACGCGATCGCGACCCCTGCCAATCAAAGCGTGTATGCCTTGGTCAAAATGCTAGAGGATGCGCAGGCGCAGCAAAAAGTTTAGAGGCTGAGGCATGTGGCCCTGTTGTGCTAGGCCGCGTCGGGGTAGGCCCGCCGTCGCGCGGTCTCAAGCTGTAGCAGGGTGATAGATCTGACCTCGCGCTGACTCGCTTGGATGTGTGCTCTCATCAAGTCGCAGGCCAACGCTTCATCGCCCGCAATAATTGCTTGCAGTATTTTTTTATGCTCGGCGTAAGTTGCTTCGATTCTAGGGCGCTTAGTGAAATCGAGTTTGCGAATCATTCGGATACGTTCTGTAATGTCTAAGTGCACACGTACGATCTCTTCATTACCGGCTGCGCGCACGATCAGACAATGAAATTCCTCATCCCAAATACTGACCTGTCTGCTATCCGTGCTACGCGCGGCAATCGGTACTAACCATATTTCAGCTAGCGCATGAAGCAGGCGATCTGTGTCGCTTTGGACTTTGCTCTTGGCGCGCGCAACAATTTTTTTGATAGAGGCGATTTCAAGCAAGATTCTCAAATCATAGAGCTGATCAAATTTTTGAAAATCTAAAGGCAAAATTCGCCAGCCGCTGCGAAACAAGACTTCGATGTGTCCATCCTGCTGTAGACGTGTCAGGGCCTGACGAAGAGGGGTGCGCGAGACCTCAAGCCGTTCGCAAAGTTCGTGCTCAGTAAAACGATCGCCCGGAAACAATACAAAATTTCCGATATCGTCTTTCAGTTGCTGATAGACCTGGTCGGCGAGCGTGGTTCGATTTGCTTGTCGATCTTTTTGTTGTCTCATTTAAATGGCTTTCGTTTAAGAGCGTCTGGTTGAAGCAGCATATTACTTTCTGACTTCGCGTTGAAATATTTCAAGGCTCAATTTTTTTGTTTCGATAAACGATGGGCTTGTCAGCGTTTGGATCGTCCTTGGCCGAGCATCTGAGTAATCGAGAATGTCTGAAATAGTGGTGGGGCGCTTGGTCAAGAGCAACACTTGATCTGCAAGATAGACGGCCTCTTCCAAGTCATGTGAGACTAGCATCATGGTGGTGTTGGTTTGCATAAACACCTCTTGAAGCTTTTCGCGAATAAAGAGCGTCATCTCAAAGTCTAGGGCTGAGAAGGGCTCATCTAAAAATAGAACTTCGGGCTCAGGTGCTAGTGCGCGCATGATTGAGGCTGTTTGTTGTTGACCGCCCGAAAGTTCGTAGGGATAGCGGTTTAGATCAAATTTCACATCAAACGACGCCACTAGCTCTGCGAGACGACGGTCAACGTCAGCTTTGCTTTTACCCATGAGTTTGAGTGGATATGCGATGTTATCGATGGTACGCCACCACGGAAACAACGCTTCGCGGTAGTTTTGAAACACATAGCCGATGCGCGTATCTTTCAGTGACTTGCCGTCAAAAAGAATTTCGCCAGCATCAATCGGGGTTAGCCCGGCAATCATGTTGATCAAGGTTGATTTGCCACAGCCGTTGGGACCGAAGATCGAAACAATTTTTCCTTTTGGGATGTCAAGGTCAAAATTTTCATAGAGTGGCCAGCCCGCAAAATACTTGATTAGGCCACGAATAGTGATGTGTGTACCAACCGGCCCAGGCCGAAAAGGCGCGATCGGAGCGTCTGTGAACATGGGGCCGTTTACGATGCGACTCATCTTCCGCTCCAGTGAACGATGCGTCGTTCAAGAAATAAAAATAAAACATTTAGCGCATAGCCTAAGACGCCCGCGGCAATGATGGCGGCATACATAGTCTTTGTGTTCATCACTTGTTGCGCATCAATAATTTTGTGCCCTAAACCGTTTTCAGAGCCAATGAACATTTCGGCGACCACCACGATCACTAACGCCATTGATACAGCCGAACGGAGCCCAACAAACGAAGGTTGAAGACTTTCCCAAAACAAGACGTCCTTGAAAATTTGCCAACGGCTAGCGCCCATGACTTTGGCGGCTGCGACTCGCTGTTTTCGTGCATTGATCACGCCGTAGGCGCAATTGAAGATGATAATGAGAAACGCGCCAAAGGTAGCGATTGCCACTTTGTTGATATCTGATATTCCGAAGATCAATAAAAAAAGTGGAATCAGTGCAGACGAAGGCGTTGATCTAAAAAAATCAATTAAAAATTCTACGCTGCTGTAGGCGCGCACATTACTGCCAAGCAAAATACCAAGTGGCATGCCGATGGCGGTGGCGATGCCGAAGGCGAGCAGTGTGCGGTAGAGGGTGACGCTAAAGTGTTGCAGTAAGTCACCCCCAAACATGCCCGACAGTAAGGTGGCTAAGGTGTCGGCTGGCGGCGGAAGCAATACCGCTTTCACCAAACCGAACCTCACCACGAGATCCCAGATCACGAATAACAGCACTGGGCCGAGCAAAGGCAAAAGGGTGCCCCATTCGAACGGTTTGCGAAGGGATGCGCCATTTGTCACGAGAGACGCTTGCCAAGCCGGCTGAGCAGTAAGATGGGATTTATTGTCGGGCATGATGATTACGCTTTGTAAAGGATGTTTTCAATCAGGATTTTGCGACTGAAGATACCTTTATCTGAAAATAGATCGAAAAACTTTTGAAAGTAAGCAGTGTCCGACGCGCTAAAGTCGGTTGCCATGAGATAGTCTGACATGGGCACCTCGTTAGTGAGATCGCCCTCGATTGCGGTATAGCCTTTTAACGAGGGGCGCGCTTGGGCGGGTGCGGTTTTGACTAAATCAACGCCACGCTTGTAGGCGGCAATGTAGCGCTTGGTGATCTCAGGATATTTCTGAATAAACTCGGTGGTCAAGCTCGCCGAACCGCCATGCCAAGGTGCCATGTCATCGCCCAGCACATAACGTGCAATCACGCCAACTTCGAGGTTTCGTGTCAGACCTTTGAGGCGACCAACGGTGCCGGTCGGCTCGAGTGTGTAGCAGGCCTCAATCTGGTTCGCAGCGATAGCCGCAACATGCTGTGCAATCGGAAGCTCGACGACGGTGGTGTTGACGGCCTTCGCGCGCTCGAGAACAGTTTTAGTCAGCGTAACGTTTTGAATGCCTGGGCCGCAACCAATTTTTTTACCTGATAGTTCAGAAATTGATTTCAATGCACTATCTTTGGCTACGATAAATTCATCAAGAACGTATTTCGCATTCGTAGGATTGGTACAGATAATTTTTAGCAGATTTGGTTGTGCGAGTTCTGCAATGCCCAGGGCTGCTGAGGCGGTGCCGTTCGAGCTGCCACTTAAGCGGCCTGCCAACATCGCCTCGGCAACTTGTTGTGGGCTAGCAAATTTAACCGCCTCAACGTCTAGACCAGCCTCTTTAAAATACCCTTTGTCGACAGCTGCAAAAAATGGCAATCCTGAAGCAACCGGCCAGTAGCCGATTTGAATCTTGGGTCCAGTTTGTGCCCATAATATCGATGGAATAGACAGCCCTGCCAAACTAGCGGTTGCCGCCTTTAGTACGCTACGACGCATTGTCGATGTCGTTCCGCCAGTCGCATTTTTGAGGTCTTGCTTTTTCATAATAGACTCCTTAAAGGTCGCAGAGAAAATGAGAAGATGCCTTGAGCCTTTAGATCGGCCCACCTTGAACAAGCGATTGGATGTAGGCACGCCAACCACCAAAATGACTAATTTCTAAAGCGTCAACAAGTGCTTGAGGCTCGCAGATAAACCCTTGCACTGTGCTGCCATCGCAGAGCGCAAGTGTGCCGATGCCCAATGGACTGGCAATCAGCGATACAAAGGAGCCGTAATGCTGCAGTGGCATTTCCCAAACCTCGACTTCAATCGAATGCCCGGTATCCTCCGCCAGGCGCAGCAAGCCCGGTTTGGGTGGTGTCGTATTCTTAAGCGCGTATAGTTTGTAATGCGCTGCCGTCTGGGTGCGTGAAACTAACCGCGCCCCACGCTCAGTTAACTGGCGATTGAGAGGCATGCCGCTCAAATGGGCGCCGACGACTGCGACACAGACGGTCGTCGCCTTCGGAAGTGTCGGAGGCGTAATGTTCTGTTTAACCTGCAACAATTCTTGTGTCGCACCAAGAGGCAGAGCGCTCGCGTCTTGATAGCGGGCGCCAAGCTCAGCCAGCACCCAATCGCTCGCGCAGGGGCCGATCAAGGTCACTCCGAACGGCAGGCCATCTTGACGAAAACTGCTAGGCACTGAAAGCGCAGCGTAGTCAAGCAAGTTAACGAAGTTTGTGTAGTAGCCAAGGTTGCGATTCAGTTCGATCGGGCGCGCACGCATGTCTTGGATTGAGTAGTGCGTCGCCGCAGTCGGAACAAACAACACATCAACAGTATCCCAAAGACCGTCAAGTTGTTGCGCTAGTCGACGCAGTTCAGTCTGGGCATCAAATACGTCAGCGGCGCTGTAGTCTTTGCCTGCAGCAATAATGTTGCGTACGGGTTCAAGCACGCTTTGTTCATGTTGGTCAAAAAATTCGCGAATTGCTTGATAACGCTCAGCGACCAGAGCGCTGCCGTATAGCAGCTCAGCAATTTGAGCTAGAGGCGTGTAATCCACCTCTATCCGAACGCCGCCAAGCGCAATCAGGCGATCGATCGCGATACTAAATTCTTGTTCAGCTTGTTTGTCGCCAAACCATTCAAGTTGCTTTGGCACGCCAAAACGAAACGAGGCGCCCAAGGGCACCGTGCTGAGGGTCAAGCGCCTTGAGTACGGATCTTGGGTATCGTATTGGGCACCGGCGAGCAACACTTGCCAGGCCACTTCCACTGTTCGGGCGAAGATCGACACGCAATCGACACTTTGGGCAGCGGGCAAGACACCGCGAGTGCTTAAGAGACCACGGCTCGGTTTGAGCCCCACGATATTGTTGAGCCCCGCGGGAACACGACCCGAACCTGCCGTGTCGGTACCAAGCGAAAAATCTACTTGTCCGGTTGCGACAACGTAGGCTGAGCCAGCGCTTGACCCTCCGCTGACTAGACTCGGGTTAAAAGCATTCGGAACGGCTCCGTAGGCAGAGCGCGTCCCATTTAAGCCGCAAGCGAACTGGTCCAAATTTGTCTTGCCAAGCAGCGACGCCCCACTTTCGAGCAAGCGATGCACGACTTTGGCGCTTTGAGTGGCCATCCGAGAAAAGTCTGGGCATGCAGCCGTCGTGGGTAACTCAGCCACGTCGATATTGTCTTTAACAGCAAAGCTCAATCCTGATAAAGCGCCGTGTTGACCCAGTGAGATGGGCTGCTCAGGCTTACTGATCCAAGCGTGTGTTGCCAGTCCGTGCGCCGCGCTCGCGGCGTCTGGTGCGACAGGTTGAGCAACAGAAAATCGTAAAGTCATTTTTAGGCATCCCTTCTTGTATACAAGTTTGGATGCAATTAGCGTGCCAGCTTTTAAAAACGACAAAAATGACGCCTGATGCTGGTGGGCTGCAGACGCAGACGCAGGTCTTGTAAGAGGACGCTGTCGGCGCCTAACCGACGGCAACGCCCTCTCCGAAGTGACTTGATCCAAGTTAAGATAGCCTAGAGGCGTTCCTTCCCGAAATGGCGAGGCCTGCATGGATGTTGCGCCTGACATGACGAGTCGCCTCGATGACATCCTCCCCTAGGGCGGAAAGGCTTTACGCGCATTCCGTTTAAAACAACAAAAACACACCAAGAGATCTCAAATGAATAGCAAACTTATTAGCGGCCTTCGCCTTGGCATCGCCTCCGGATTTGCGCTGTGCACATTACTGGGTGCTGGCCACGTGGCGGCTCAAAGTGCCGCCGATAACTATCCCGAAAGGTCGATCAAGCTTGTCATCCCTTTTCCGCCTGGCGGGTCGACTGACGCGCTTGGTCGCGCCGTCGCCCAAAAATTGCAAGAAAAATGGGGGCAGTCGGTGGTGGTTGAGAATCGCCCTGGCGCCAGCACCCTAATCGGCTCTGCTGCAGTTGCAAAAGCGGCGCCAGATGGCTACACCTTGGTCGTGGCGGTTAGCAGTCATACAACAAATCCAGCGATGCATTCCAGCATGCCGTTTGACACGCTTAAAGATTTCAAAGCGATCAGCATGCTCGCCCGTGCACCCGTATTGGTTGTTGCAAATCCAAATTTTCCGGCTAACAACATCAAAGAGCTGGTCGAGCTTGGTAAGGCTGGCAAAATCAAGCTGGATTATGGCTCGGCCGGGGTGGGTACGATGACCCACCTGACCGCGGAGTTGATCAAAAAACAGACGGGCCTAGAACTGACGCATATTCTGTACAAAGGCGGCAACCCCGCGATGATGGATGTGATGTCGGGCCACCTCGCCTTGACGTTCGCAACCTTGGGCCAAGTACAGCCTCAAATTAAATCGGGCAGGCTCAAGGCGCTTGGGATTTCGTCTGACACCCGGTATGCCTCTGTCTCAGATATCCCTACTATCAAAGAGCAAGGCCTGGATGTGGTCACAATTGAGTGGTTTGGCTTGCTCGCACCTGCAGCTACCCCACCCGGCATCATCGCCAAACTGAATGCTGCGATCAAAGAAATTATGGCTAACCCAGAGCTTGGCGATCGCCTTGCCTCAATTGAATTGGTCAGTTCAACCCCAGAGTTTCTTGAACAGTTCATCCAAACCGAAGTTAACCGCTGGAGCCCAGTGATTAAAGAGTTGAATATCAAAACGAATTGAGATGGTGGTGGGGCTAAACATGGTGGTGAGGCTAAAATAACGTCTCGGCTTGCCAAAGGTTCATAACATCCTATGAAACGTTCAAAACTAATTGCTTTTGTTGCGCTGACTGCGCTGTTGAGTGTCGCTGAGCAAAGTTCGGCGCAGCCAACCCCAGCCGTTTGGCCAAATCGAGCCGTCACCTTAGTCATTCCGTTTCCGCCTGGCGGCCCCACCGACTTGATCGCCCGTGTGCTGGCAAAACAACTCACTGCTCAGTTGGGGCAGCCGGTTGTGGTTGAAAACAAAGCCGGTGCAAACGCCAATATTGGTGGCCAAGCCGTAGCGAATGCAAAACCGGATGGCTACACTGCGCTGTACAACACCTCCTCACTGGCGTTAAGCCCGAGCTTGTACAAAAACTTGAACTACAGTCCAACGAAAGATCTGACTCCAGTCAGTTCAACGGCCGTGGTCCCGTTGATGCTGCTGGTCAACAACAACGTACCGGTCAATACGATTCAAGAGTTTGTTGCCTATGCCAAACAAAATCCAGGCAAGTTGTCTTATAGCTCTGCTGGTAACGGCAACATCACCCACCTAGCTGCCTTCCTGTTGCTTCAGGCGTTGGGCCTTGAAGCCACGCATATCCCGTATAAGGGGAGTGCTCCCGCAATGGTTGACCTAATGGGTGGGCAGGTCGAGTTTTCGACCAACACCATCAATGATTCAATGCTGTTGGTCCGTGATAAGCGTCTCAAAGGGCTTGCGGTCACCAGCGCCAAGCGTTCAAGTGCATTGCCTGACGTCCCTACAGTATCCGAAACAGTCTTAAAAGATTTTGATATGGGTGCCTGGCAAGGGGTAATGATGCCCGCTGGCACTGATCCAGCGATCGTAAATACATTCAGCTCAGAAATTCGCAAGGCGCTACAGAACCCTGTAGTTCTGAAGCAGCTTGATGATCAAGGCGCGCAGGTGCTAGGGTCAACGCCTGAGCAATACGCACAGTACCTTGCAAGCGAAATCAAGCGCTTTGCCGAAGTGGTCAAAGCGGCCGGCGTGACGCTGGAGTAACCCGTGGTGAGTCACGGTTCGCCAAATATCTCGCACGCCGTACCCCTCGGAAAAGACACGTCTTATCCAAAGGGCTACGACGCCTCACTGCTTTTCCCGATGTCACGGTTGGATGCGAGGTTAACTCTTGCCCTGACCAGTTTGCCAGTTTCAGCGACGACCATGCCGGGCTGGTTACCGTTTAAAGGCTTTGATATCTGGAACGCCTACGAACTCTCTTGGCTTAATGCAAAAGGCTTGCCTAAAGTCGCGCTGCTACGTCTGCGAGTGCCATGCATCAGCCCCAATATTATCGAATCAAAATCTTTAAAACTCTATCTGAATAGTTTCAATCAAACACGCTTTGAAACGATGCATCACGTCTTTGATCTTTTACGAAAAGATCTTGCGTTGGCAATCGGTGCCGAGCTAGAGCTTGAACTCGTTGGGCCAGATCAATTTGCCAACGAAAGCATCAATGAGTTTGCTGGGATTAATTTAGACAAATTAGATGTTGAGATTGATTGTTATCAGCCTGATGCCAAAATATTAACGCTAAAGCACGACGTGCTAAATGCCGAACGCGGGAGTATTTCTGAAAAAGTATATTCAAGATTACTCAAATCTAACTGCCCAGTTACGGATCAGCCCGACTGGGCCTGCATACAGATCGAATACACGGGACCTGCCATTGATCACGCAAGCTTATTGAAATACATCGTGTCATACAGAATGCACAATGGTTTCCATGAGCATTGTGTTGAAAAAATATTTGTTGATATCCTGAAGCAATGCGCACCTACCTCTCTGTCTGTCTATGCGCGTTACACCCGCCGTGGTGGGTTAGACATCAATCCTTGGCGCGCAACGTTTGATTGCCAGCCGCCGGCAATAGGGCGCAGCGCGCGCCAATAGGCTTGGTGATTGAGATCCTTAAAAAAGAGTTTGAACCGCACCTGTCACTTGATACGTCTCGTCAACCAACAAGACTTGCCGCCACTTATCAAAAGTGAGACAGGGGTGCGAGATATCAAAGGCCAGCATATCGCCAACTTTAAGATCAGCGCCAGCAGGGATGCTCATAAATGCGTGTTGATCCATCATGGCAGTAATCTTCCAGTCGCTTGGCGTTGGTTGCGGCTCCTGGCCTGCGTTCGGGCGATAGTGCAATGAGGTGATCGGTAGCCCAGCGTCAAAGGCTGCATCGCGCTTGCCCAAAGCAATAATTGCACGAGTCGACTCGGGCACGGCTTGAACGTAGGCCCACAGTTGAAGCGCAGGCAATAAGCTGCGGCCCATTTCGCGCGCAACGGGGTTGCTGGCCTGAATGCGTTTTTCAGCGTTGAGATACACGCCGACATCGTGTGTCAAATAGCAGCCCGGTCTTAAAATCACTTGCAAGCTTTGGTTAGTCGAGAGGCTTTTTCCGCCAAACTCTTCAGCCACAACGTCAAACCAGGCTGAGCCTGCCCCGCTGAGTATCACACGCGGTTCTTTAAATTTGTTTTGCACTGCTAGCGCCTGTGTGCGTGCCAGCACATGTTGCAACAACTCCCTAATCGGTTGCTCTTCGCTTAAAACACCTTCATAGAGTTCAACTCCCACAAGGCTGAGTGACTGTGGCCAGCGCGCGATGGCGTCAAGCACAGACTGCTCTTGCGCGAGATCGCGGATCCCCGTGCGACCACCAGCCACGCCATACTCGAGCAATATTCTCAAGGTCTGTTGATGGTCAGAAAAATACTGGCCAAGCGCGTCAGCATTTGCCGCCGAATCAACAATGCAACAAAAGTAGAAATTTGGATCTGCCTGTTGCAACCGGGCGATGATCCCCATATTGCCCTTGCCGACTAATTGGTTTGCCATGATGACGCGAGGGATGCCGTGCGCTGCCGCTGCTTGCACTTGCGAAGCTGTTGCAAGCGTGATGCCCCAAGCACCATGTGCGAGTTGCATTTGAAACAGCTCAGGGCTCATGGTTGTTTTGCCGTGCGGCGCAAGCTCGACACCGTAGTGCTCGATAAACTGCTTCATCCACACAAGATTGTGTTCGATACGACTTTGGCGCAATACAGCGACAGGCAAGCTTACGTCTTCGTTCAAAATGCGCCAGCCAAGCGCATCACCATCTGCGAAGGTGCTGCCACGCGCTACATAGCCTAAACCCTTGCCGAGTGTGTCGAGCTGTGTTTTTTGAATCAGATTTGAATGCATGGCTAAGTACTACCTGAAGTGTTGAAGAATATTTGTGAGGGCTAGTCGATTAGCCAGGCAAAGATAGTTTTGGTCTTCAGGCTGCCAACCTATATAAAGACCAACCTAAATTCAAAACAACGCTCTGAGCGTAAAAAAGTGAATTTCATTCCAAGTACACGCTTGCTAAAACCGGGTGTTTGGCCGTCATTAAATTAAAGTCGGGCTTTGACGTATTCAAAGCCAAACATTTCTCTCAAACGTAATATTTGATAATCGACTCTTTCTTTGAATAGGTCCTTAATCGTTTCTTTGTCAGCAGAGAAGTTTCTCATGACGTCGTCTTTTAAGTTGTAGATGGGCCAGTCGGCCTGGCCTGTAGCATTAGGGTTGCCGGTTTTTGCAAAAGCCGCCCAACTCTTAGACATCTTGTCGGATATTGCCTGATCTTCTGGGCTGTTTTTATCGACAATTGGATACCAATCTTTTGGCCACACACGTTGCTGCTTGAACTCTGCGATATCTTTTTCGATTTTGGCGCATTGGTCTTGACCAGACTCAACAACAGTTGGGGCTTGAGGCATTAAATTCAAGCTTCCAAAAATATACGTAATTTCAAAAGTATGTGGAGCCCCAGGAAAAGCCCGCCGAATATTTTTCGTTAAGTAGTCATAATAATAGGCATAACCTGGCGCGACCCCAGCCATGCTGTTGGCCAAGAGCTTGGTGCTTGCGCGGTACAGCATATCTTGTATAACAAACGAGTTCAAAATACACGTGTCTTTAACGTTTGCATAGAGCGTCTCAATCTTTTTAGGATCTTCATGCATTTGCTTTAAGAATGTTTCTAACGATGGCTCGCCAGGCAACATAAAATCTGAATCAAAGGAGTTTGTGCCGATCATAAAAGGCACCTTGGCTTGCTTGCCTGCCGCAAACAATGCAAGAGGGTCGCCCTGAATAATTTGGCCATCGACAAAGGGCCCGCCAAACTCTCCGGCATAAAAGGCTCGGCCATCTAATACTAACTTTTGCACAGGCAAACTTCTAAGTTCTGCAAGCGTTTTCACACCAAGTGCCACCATGTATTTGGCGTCGACCTCGGTTTCGGGGGCCAGGCCAAAGCGTTTCTCTGTCATGCCGCGAAGCGGGCTCTGCTGTGCGCTTTGAGCGATTGCTCTGTGAAACAAACCTTTGGCCGCCTCCGAAACCATCAGCCAAGTCACGCTTCTGCCCCCCGCAGATTGACCAAAAATAGTGACGTTGTTCGGATCACCTCCGAAGGCATCAATATTTTTCTTTACCCATTTCAACGCCGCGATCTGATCCATCGTGCCGTAGTTGCCTACGGGTTCACCCTTTGCGCGAGCTTCTTCGATTAATTCTTTTGGGGCAAAAAAACCGAGCGAGCCAATACGGTAATCAACCGTAATCACAATAACGCCTTGCGCAACGAGTTTGATCGGCGTGAACTGTGGATCTTTAGCCGCATCAACAAACAGGCCACCTCCATGAATCCAGACCATCACAGGTAGATTTTTGCCGGAGGTCTCTGGCGCGTACACATTCAGATTCAGGCAGTCTTCACTTCCGGGGAGCTCAAGGCCAGCACTTAAATTTTTAATAAACGGTTGAGGGCAGGCGTCGCCAAAGCGAATGGCATCACGCGTCCCGCTCCAGGCCAGCGCGGGCTGCGGCGGCCTCCATCTAAGTTGCCCTGTTGGCGGCGCGGCGTAAGGGATATTTTTGAACACTCGCATATTGTGTTCAGTGGCGCCTTGCAGACGGCCTGTTTCAACAGTCACGATGGGTCGGGTGAGGTCTGCCCGAGCGTTAATGCCCAAGCCACTCAGTAGCATGATGAACACGATAAGTTTTTTCATTTCCACGCCTATTTTTTTTGGCCGATCCGGTGCGTCGAGTGTAACTTCGTTGCTTAGGCCATATGGAACAGTCAGCCGAGAGACAGCTTGATCACAGCTGGTGCTATGTTCTGTCGACTGGGGCCTACGGGCGACCTCTGTGCTGCAATTAAGATTACTAACCCCTTTCGACAAAGCAATTACTGCGAAGATTGCAGTCTAAGTCAGACCTTGAGCTGGATAAGACTTAACTGGACAATCAAGTGGGCCGAAAGCAATGACCTTTACCGAGATAGTCCTTTTTATAGAGCGTAAACGGGCCTGAGACGCGTTTAAAAAACCATCTCAGTATTTATTTGACTAGTGTTGCAACTGGCTTATCTTTTTCGACAACATAAGTCACCAATAACTTAACGGGAGTCGAACCAGAATTTTGGCCGCCATGAATGACTCCGTCTGGCGCATAAAACGCCTCGCCAGCCTTCACGACTTTAGTCGCTTGCCCGGCAATATTAAGCTCAATCTCGCCACTCATCACATAGCTAATCTCTTCGCCTGGATGGGTATGTTTAGGAACCACGCCGCCAGGTGGAATGTCAACAATCATTTGAATAGCAACTTTACCCGGTGTACTGAGGGGCACCGTTTGCAAAGGCGTGCGTTTGATTTCAGGCGCTTGTGCAAAGGCAAGGTTTGCAAACAGCAGACATAAAATACTTAGAAATAAGCTCTTGTTTTTCATTGTTTTATCCCAGATGATTCAGTCAGTGTTGAAACTCCCCAAGGCTTTGGGAAGCCGTAATTTCAAATATGAGCTTACACGAAAACTTTAGGCAAAAGCGGAGCAACGAAAAATCGTCGTCTTGCAATTCTTGCCCTAGTGCCAGGCGTAAGCTTGTATTTAAGAACGCGCCCAGAGGCATCATCGTTGAGACTGAGCCTACTAGGTTCTATTTGATATTGTTATCTTTTATCACCTGAAGAATCAGTGGAAGTGTATTTTTCGCCCAGAGCGTGCAGCCTGGTGCGGCCATATGCCCTGCTGGGCTCTTGACGCCATCATAGGTGAAATGCTCTTTATCGACCGGTACATTTTTAGCCCAAGGTCCGTAATAGTAAGCGCCGTATTTCTTGGCGGTAATTTCTGCCTCTTCTCTGGTTTGCGCCATTCCGGTTGAGGAATAGATCGTTGGCATCTTTATGTTTTGAAGATAGGCTAATATTTTTTCGGAATACTCAACATTGATGTTCCTTCTTTGCTCGTTTGGGCCAGGCTCAAACAGAACCAATTTAATGTTTGGATAGGTCTTCAAGCCCTGCTCAAGACGATTGCTCATAAACACAGGTCTGTCACCGTCTACCCCTGCATTAATAACATTGGCACTGATACCCTCTGCAGCCAATAGTTTGTTTAGAGTGTTTGTATACGCATGCCCACCAGCGCGGCAGTTGGTATTGCTTGTGCCTAGAGCAAAGATCTCAACGCTGTAGGCATTCGTTAATATGAAAGAGGTGGCTACGGTGATAAGAAAACGCTTCATTCAAGTGACTCCAGCACAGTGACAGCATTTGACAAGGTTAGTCTAATCGGAATCGTCTCAAAGGGGTGTTTGCCTATCTCAAAAGAAAGAACCTTAGTGCGAACTCTGAGTTTTCTCAGTCGTTACTCGATTATTCAGAACCTCGCTAAGCACTGTTGCGGCAACCTTCATCCCTAAACAGTTCCAGTGGGTATCACCCCGCCAATAGACATACTCGCTACGCTCAAGTGCCTGCTTAGCGGCTGTCGAAAGTGCTGGATAAAGATTAAGAGCAGGGATCTGGTGCTGCTGCGCAAGGGCGTTTAAGTATTCCCAATTACGATTAGGCAGGGGTTTTGCTGGTGGCTGATCAAGTAAAGGTGCATACACGCGATACTTGTCAGGCACAAAAATAATTTGTGCAACCGTGCCCTCGAGTCGTGTAAAGAACTCTGAGAGGTGCATGTATCTATCTTGTAAAGCCTCTTCACGTAAAACATTACCAACGTACCAAGCCCTGTCGCCCATAGACATAGTTCTAGCATTGCGGTCACAATAATCATTGAGAGCGTCAATACCCAAGCATCGGCTAAGCGGTAAAACAATATTGCAACCACGATAAGAGCAAACACGGCGCACAGCATTTCAAGCGGCAATCCGTAAAAATATAACGCATGCCAGATCAATACAAGGGCAAATAGCCAGGCCAACACCCTCAGAAGTCGCAAAATTTTGGGACTTAACTGATTCAAATAAGACGCGCTACCTTCAGGGGTCTTAGGCATGGTGTCGTAACGCATCTAAAAGTTTTTTGAATTGTGATTTTGTGCGGAGAGCCGCGCTAATAAATTCGTTCGACACCTCTTATTTCCAGTCCCTCGCCTGTTCAGACAAATGCTTTTTTAAGATCGTCGCTATTGGGGATAGCTTTTTGCCCTTAGGACCCACAAGATGCCAGCTGGATTTAATTGGAAATTCTTTACATTTTAGGATGGCAACACCCTCTTGGTCAGCCCTATCACCCAAAGAATATTTTGATAGCACTGCCAGGCCCAGTCCACCAAGCACCGCTTGCTTAATCGCTTCGTTACTTCCAAGCTCTAAACGTACATCCGCAGTGAACTTTAATTTCTTAAAGTGAGCATCTGTTGCCATCCGAGTGCCAGAGCCTTTTTCTCGAAAGATAAATTTTTCATGTTTTAACGAAGCAAGTTCAATAGTTTTTTTCTTGGCAAGCGCATGTTCTTTAGCGGCCACCAGCAACAAAGGATTTGGCATAAAGATTTCATCCTCTAGCTCAAGATGAAGCGGGGGTTGAGACATGATGTATAGATCATCCAAGTTCTCTTCTAATCTTTTCACAACACCATCACGATTCAGTATTTCTAAAGCAATATCAATTTGTGGATACTTGGCACAAAAAGCTCCGAGTATTCTGGGAATGAAATACTTGGCAGTACTGACAACGGCGACTTTTAACTTGCCGCGCGTTAAGCCTTTTATGCCATCTAATTGTTGTTCAAAGGCCTCCCACTCAGCTGAAATGGCTCTGGCAGTTTTGGCTAACTCGTGACCTACCTGAGTCAAATGCACTTTGCGCGCAACGACTTCATAGAGCGGTACTCCGACGGCATCGGTGATCTCTTTTAAACCCATGGAAGCCGTTGGCTGAGTGACATGAACCATACGTGCGGCAGCGCTGACGCTACCAGTTTCAGCCAGCGCCATAAAAAGACGCATTTGTCTAAATGTAACATTCATAGGTAAATACCTATATATAACTATCGTAATATCGATTTTACTTTATATATTGGTTTTCCTAGAATCGCTTTAAAAGGAAACACCATGACCAACTTACTAGACCCCGCCATTCTGTTTTTCATCTTCGGCATCTTCGCGGGTTTAGTAAAATCCAACCTTGAAATTCCCCAACCCATCTCGCGCTTTCTCTCGCTATATCTGCTCATGGCGTTAGGCTTAAAGGGTGGCTTTGCACTGAATAAATCCGGTTTTACTGCTGAGATTGCCATTAGTTTAGGGCTAGCAGTCACTCTGGCTATCGGTATCCCACTGCTCTGCTACAACTTGTTGAAGTACAAGTTGGATAAACTCGACGCCGCAGCGATTGCGGCAACCTACGGATCGATCAGTGCGGTCACTTTTATTACGACTACACAGGTGCTAGATCAGAGCGGCATTGCCTACGGTGGACACATGGCCGCAGCAATGGCGCTCATGGAGTCACCGGCGATCATCCTTGCGATTATTCTCGCGAACCGGATTAGACAACAACGCTCGGGCGCGGCCACTTCTCACGTATCAGTCGGTAAAGTTCTTCACGAATCTTTTACGGATGGTGGACAACTTCTTTTATTAGGATCGTTGGTAGTTGGTCTGATCTCTGGCGAGTCAGGCCTGAAAGTCATGGCGCCATTTTCCATTGACTTATTCAAGGGACTATTAGCATTCTTTTTGTTAGATATGGGATTGATTGCTGCGAGAAGCATAGGTGAACTTAAAGGGAAACCGCCCCTGACGCTGGCGTATGCCTTCATCGCTCCCCCAAGCCACGCCCTAATCGCGCTTGGCTTGTGCCTAGTATTTCATGTGCCACTTGGCGATACGATTCTATTGATGCTGCTGGCGGCTAGTGCTTCGTATATTGCTGTCCCAGCAGTTTTACGTCACGCAATGCCTGAAGTGAATCCTGCACTCTATATGGGGATGTCACTTGGCATTACGTTTCCCTTGAACATTATTTTAGGCATTCCAGTCTATATTGCGATTGCCAGTCGCGTTGTTTAATGGATGCCTTGTGGAATCGATCAGGGTCTGAAACTGGCTAATCCCAGCGCGGGGGAGGGTTCGAAACGAACAGAGATTTTCGTATTTTTAATAAGGGACAGAGCAGGTCACGTCGCGATCCCTTAGGTAGCGAGTTCGAAGCTGCCCCAGCCCCTGAAAATACCCCATTTGAGCGACGTCACTCATACAAACATACTTCAACTGAAGGACTGATTGGATGATGACGCAGTTCAAACGAATGATGACTCAGTTCAAACCCCTCAGCGTTGAAAATATTCTTTCACTGTATCGTTAGCGACTTGTTGTAAAAACAAGGCGACTTGAGGACTGAGTCCAGCGTTGTATTTGAGACCGACAGGACTCTGCTTGAATAATGTGGCAAAGGTTGTCGCAGCTGCGAGATAAGTTCCTGCAGCACTTGGATGACGCTTATCTGCCACATAAAGATCTAAGCCTGGATTCGACGCGATTGATTTCGCAAAGGCGAGTCCCGCTGGAATCACTACGGCGCCGTTATCATTTCCCGCTTGGGTATAGGCATCAGCGAGTGGAATCGTCATCTCAGGTTTATCTTTATAGGCCCAAGACATAAAGAAAACTGGAGTTGATCCATGTTTTCTTACCGTGTCACTATGTTTTTTTGCATATTCAGTAAAGACTGATTTCATCTGAGGGTGAATTGGACATTGACTGCAATCCATCAAAATAGCCATCTCGAATAAAGGATTTTGTGCCGCGTTCATGACCACATTATTTTGCGCATCAAAAGAGTATTTGCCAATGGCATTTGGCCTAAAGTAGGAATCGACATCGTGCCAGTCGAAACCTGAACCGCTAATTGTGATCATGCTTTGGCGCAGGGGGGCACCATTCATTCCCTCGGCAACCATCGGCCCGAAGTTACTAATAATGCCATTATTGAAATAGAAAAAACTGTTGCCAATAAAAGCAACTGACTTTGGCACCGCTTTGTCTGAGTTCTGAACCGATGGTTTTTGTTGAGCAGAGACTGAGGCTGATATAACGAGCAATAAAACGGCAAATAATGTCTTCATAGGATTTCTCTTTATAGTTTTAGACGGCGAGCGCCTTGGTTCATGAAGTGCTCTGCAGCCAATCTAACATGATCCAATACAAGGGAGCATGAATGCTTGCTTGTCGGCACTACATTATTTGTACCGATGCTTTCGACCAAGGTCCTGAGCCAGCAGGTGATCAGAGCATTGCTCACAAGCGCGAATGCAGGGGATTTTCAGTTTCAAATGGTCGCTCGGGGTGCGATCCTGTGCAAACTGCATTAAATACTTTGCAATTTCACGCCCTTTCGGTAAAGTAGAGTTTGAAATTTTGACGGCCTATTTTGGTCGCACCAATATAAAAAGCGGGAGACAAGCATGGCATCAGTAACTCTTAGTGTAAATGGCAAAGCGCACAAAGTCGACGTCGAAGACGACACTCCCTTGCTCTATGCGCTGCGTGATCATCTCGAAATTAACGGGCCCAAGTTTGGTTGCGGACTCGGGCAATGCGGCGCCTGTACGGTGGTCGTAGATGGTCAGGCGGTGCGCTCCTGTGTGACGCCTACAACGGCGATGCAGGGAAAAAGTGTCACCACACTTGAAGGGTTGGGAAGCTCAGCCAAGCCAGGCAAATTGCAGCAGGCCTTCATCGATGAGCAAGCCGTGCAGTGTGGCTATTGCATCAACGGCATGATCATGACTGCAAGCGCCTTTCTTGCCAAAAATAAAAACCCAACAGACGCGCAAATTAACGAAGCGCTCGCAGGGAATCTATGCCGTTGTGGCACTCATCAGCGGATTGTGGCGGCGGTCAAACGCTACC
>JBAWWV010000004.1:0-40173 GCA_037146575.1 Alcaligenaceae bacterium
GGCGCCCAACCTGGGTGCACTTTAGCGTGTCAGATCTCGACAAATTATTTTTGCGGGGTCAATGAGTTTGCCCTCTGTGGCGCCACTCATTTGCTTAGCCGGGCCAACAGCGTCTGGCAAAAGCGCGGCCGCACGCGCGATTGCTCAGCGCTGGCCGGTTGAAATTATTAACGTTGACTCAGCAACGATCTATCGCGGTATGGATATCGGCACGGCCAAGCCCACTGCACAAGAGCGTGCTGAGGTCACTCATCACTTACTCGACATTCTTGGTCCCACCGAAAGTTATTCAGTTGCAAACTTTCGACGCGATGCCTTGCAATGCGTGCGTGACATTCAAGCGCGCGGTCACCTGCCCCTGTTAGTGGGTGGCACGATGATGTATTTCAAAGCCCTGCGTGATGGCTTGAACGACCTGCCTGCTGCCGATCCAGAGAGTCGCAAGACTCTTGAGGCCCGTGCGGCAGCCGAGGGCTGGCCGGCGATGCATGCCTGGCTAAAAACCATTGATCCAATCACCGCGCAACGCCTGTCCCCGAACGACAGTCAGCGCATTGGCCGGGCTCTTGAAATCTGGCAAATTAGCGGGCAGCCCATGTCTGCCCTGATAGGCGCCACTCAACCCGCAGACGAACCCGTCGCGACAATCACCGTAAGCCTCGAACCACTTGAACGCAGCCTGCTACATACGCGTATCTCCGAGCGCTTTGATCAGATGCTTGAACTTGGTCTTGTTGCAGAGGTGCAAGCGCTGTATGCCAGAGGTGATTTGCATCCGGGGCTGCCTTCAGTGCGCTGTGTAGGGTATCGTCAACTCTGGGCAATGCTAGAGGGCGAACTTGAATTGAAACAGGCAAGAGAACAAGCCATTTCAGCCACCCGTCAATTAGCAAAGCGTCAGATCACCTGGCTGCGCAGCCAACCCGAGCGACACATCATCGATGCGTGCTCACCGAGCGCAATCGATCAAGTGGTGCAACTGTTCGCCAAACTTACTGGTCAGCCTTGATACTAGCGTCTCGAATCGCCTTGCCCCAAAAGTCATAGTCTTTCGCAATCAAGGTCGCAAACTGTTGATTTGAACCATGCAAGGGCATGGTACCCGTGGTCGTACTGTCAACTGTGCCTGTAGATTTGTTACACCACAACAGTTTGTGCCGTACCTTCTGCGCATTCACGAATATCGCCTAACTGATACACCGTTTCGCCCTGCGCACGCAACGCAGCGCTGATAGCTTGCGCATGTTCAGGCGCCACGACGGCAACCATTCCAATACCGCAGTTAAACACACGATACATTTCAGCATCAGCAACGCCACCCTGCTGTTGCAACCAAGAAAAGAGCTGCGGCATCTGCCAGGCATCACGCTGCAAATGCGCTTGCAGACCTGGTTGCAAAATCCGCGGCACGTTATCCAGCAAACCGCCGCCTGTGATGTGTGCCAAGCCTTTGATCTTGCCTTCAAACTCTGCTAACACCGCCAACACTGGCTTGACATACAAGTGGGTCGGGGCCATCACAACATCGCCCAAGGGGCGACCATGAAAGTCTTGCTCGGGTCGTGCGCCTGCGCGCTGCAAAATCTTGCGCAACAACGAAAACCCGTTTGAGTGCGCGCCGCTTGAAGATAAGCCCAACACGACGTCGCCCGGCCGAATCGATTTGCCATCGATCAGTTTGGATTTTTCGGCGGCACCGACTGCAAAGCCCGCCAAATCGTATTCGCCGTCGGGATACATGCCTGGCATTTCGGCGGTTTCGCCGCCGATCAAGGCGCAACCTGATAATTCGCAACCGCGCGCGATGCCGCCCACAACTTGAGCAGCGACATCGACCGACAATTTGCCACAAGCAAAATAATCTAGAAAAAACAAAGGCTCAGCGCCCTGCACCAAAATATCGTTGACACTCATCGCGACCAGGTCAATGCCCACCGTGTCGTGGCGCTGCCAGTCAAAGGCAAGCTTGAGCTTAGTACCGACACCATCGGTGCCCGAGACCAAAACGGGCTCTTTATAGCGCTTAGGTACTTCAAAAAGCGCACCAAACCCACCAATTCCTGCCAGAACCCCCTCGCGCATTGTTCGTGCAGCGAGCGGTTTGATGCGGTCAACGAGCGCGTCTCCGGCATCAATATCAACTCCCGCATCGCGGTAAGTGAGGGGTGCTTGTGGTTGGGTCATAAGAAAAAGCCAAGGTTATGTGACAATTGCGGGGGTTTCCCGTGTTTATACCTAATTTTACGATGAGTCGATGAGTCGGCAGTTACTACTAGAGATCATCCCCGCGCCCGGGCCCACTTTGGACAACACCGTGGTGGGGTCAAACACGGCCGCAATCGAGGCTGCAAGCGGGCTTGCGCCTGGTCGCGCCCTCTACCTCTGGGGCCCGCCGGGCGCCGGCCGCAGCCACGTTTTGCGTGCGATTGCAGCCGCAAAATCCTCGATTGTCTTCGATTTAGCCGTATCGGCTAGTGAAATCATGGCCTGGGCCACTCGACCACTTTCGGGTGCAGACCTGAAACTGGTCTGCGTGGATGACATTCAAGACATGACCCCCGAGCAGCAGGCCAGCGTATTTGCCCTGTACAATCGCTGGCGCGAGTTGGCTTCAACAGAACACGCTTTTGCACTAGCTGTCACGGGTGACCGTGCGCCCATGATGCTGTCGCTGCGCGAAGATTTACGTACGCGTTTGGGTTGGGATTTGGTCTTTCGCCTTGACCCACTGTCTGATCAAGAAAAATTCGAAGCCATACAAACTTATGCCCAGCGACAGGGCTTACCACTCTCTGCAGAAGTGCTTGACTGGACGTTGACACATTATTCGCGCGATATCCGTCAACTTTTTGCTCTTGTCGATGCGCTTGACCGCTATTCGTTGTCAAAGCACCGCAGCGTCACCGTCCCGCTCTTGCGCTTAATGCTTGCAGATCGCGATTTTTTACAGTCTTCCATTCCTTTTGCCTGACTTTTATGTTTTGAGCAACACCTACCTATGACTCACCTACGCCTGGCCCTCTTTGATCTGGATCACACTCTGCTGCCACTCGACAGCGATCATCAGTGGGCTGAATTTCTTGCCAAGTCGGGCCGCGCAGGAGACCCAGTTCAAGCACTGGCACGCAACGAAGATTTAATGAATCGCTACAACGCAGGTGATCTGACGGCAGAGCAGGCGGCAGAATTTATGCTGGGCTTGCTCGCTGCGCACCCGCCTCATTTACTGGCCGCTTGGCACGAAGAGTACATGCAGAGGGTGATTCGCCCAGCCATGACCGAGCAGGCACTCGCCATCGTACAAAAGCACCTGGCTGCGGGCGATCTCTGTGCGATGGTCACGGCGACCAACAGTTTTGTCACGGCACCGATTGCGCGTGCGTTTGGCGTACAAACCTTGATTGCCACCGAACCCGAATACCTTGCAGGCCGGTACACCGGCAAAATCCATGGCACGCCCAGCTTCAAGCATGGCAAAGTGCTGCGCGTCAATGCCTGGCTTGCAACCTTAAACCGTAGTTTGAAAGATTTTGACGAATCCTACTTCTACAGTGATTCAATCAATGATCTTCCGCTTCTTGAAGTCGTGACACACCCTATCGTCACCAACCCAAGTCCCAGTCTGCTCAAAGTTGCTCAAGAACGCAATTGGCCAGTCTTAAATATCTTCACTTCGCTGGCCGATCATAAATCCTAATGATTACAGACACTCTCAAACGCTTTGTTGGCAAACTCTTTGGTCAACGCTCCTCTGGCCTGCAACGCATTGGCCGAGACAAACACGGCATTGACCGTCGCAACGTCTCGCGTCACGCCATTAAAGTCTGTGAGGTTCTTCAGCACGAAGGTTATCAAGCCTACATTGTGGGTGGCGCTGTACGCGACCTGATCGTGGGACTCGAGCCCAAAGACTTTGACGTCGCCACGAACGCGACACCCGAACAAGTGCGCCCGTTATTCAGACGCGCGCGCATCATCGGGCGGCGCTTTCAACTGGTACACGTCGTGTTTGGTCAAGAGATCATCGAAACCTCAACGTTTCGTGCGCCTGCCTCCGAGTCTCAAGCGACAGACGAAAATGGTCGCATCTTGCGTGACAACGAATTTGGGACCCATGCGCAAGATGCTGCACGTCGTGATTTCACAATTAACGCGCTGTATTACGACCCAACCACCGAAGACGTCATCGACTACCATCAAGGCGTTGAAGATTTAAAACACCGTGTGGTGCGGATGATCGGCGACCCGCGCACGCGCTATCGCGAAGACCCCGTGCGCATGCTGCGCGCCGTGCGCTTTGCCGTCAAACTCAGCGGCAAAATTGATCCCGCTTCTGAAGAGCCTTTGCAATCAATGGCGGGCCTGATCGAAAACGTACCGGCTTCGCGCTTGTTTGATGAGATGCTGAAATTGCTCACCTGTGGGCACGCGATGGATTGCTTGCAACGACTGCGCCAAGACGGTTTGCATCAAGGCATGCTGCCCTTGTTGGATGTCGTACTCGAGCAACCTAGCGGTGCAGCGTTTATTGAACTTGCTCTAGATCGCACCGACCATCGCGTGCGTGCCGGAAAAACTGTCAGCCCAAGCTTTTTATTCGCAGCGTTGCTGTGGCATCAAGTCGAATTGCGTTGGCAACAATTGCAAAAACAGGGTGAGACCGGCATCCCGGCCTTAATGCAAGCGGCTGACTCTGTGCTTGATGAACAAACCGAAAAACTTGCGATTCAAAAACGTTTTAGCGCCGACATGCGCGAGATTTGGTTTATGCAGCCGCGCTTTGACCGTCGCCTGCCCAAATCAATCTGGCGCATGATCGAACAACCTCGCTTTCGTGCAGCGGTTGATTTTCTGCAGCTGCGCGCGGCCGCTGGCGACTTTGACAGCGTACTAGCGCAATGGTGGATGGATCTGGCCAATGCTGATGACTCAGGCAAAGCCGACATGATCGAAGAGTTAAACAACTTACCTCGTGAAAGTGCAGCAGGTGCACCGCGTGCCCGTCGGCGTCGACGCAGCCCCAGAACGGTCACGGGGCAACAAGATGCACCGTTTGTTGAATAGGCTGTACCGTCGCCCATGAGGACTCCTATGGATATCGGATATCGGGCTTTAGGTCATGCTGGCTAACTCTTACCAACACCCATGAGCACTGTCGCGTATATTGGGCTAGGGGCGAATTTGGGCGATGCGCGGCAAACAATCGCCGCCGCAATCAACACGCTACGTCAGTCGAGTGGTATCTTGGCGCTAAAACAAGCGCCTCTGTACAGCAGTGACCCCGTCGATGCGCAGGGGCCCGTTTTTATCAATACAGTTGTCGCGATTGACACCACGCTTGAGCCCTTAAACTTGCTCGACCTCTTACAAGCCATCGAGCAAGCCCACGGACGCGAACGCCCGTACCGCAATGCTCCGCGCACACTCGATCTTGACCTATTGCTTTATGGCGAGCTCACCATCGAAACACCGCGCTTAAGCGTGCCGCATCCGCGCATGCATCAACGCGCTTTTGTGCTGCGTCCGTTGCAAGACTTGGCGCCCAACTTACAACTTGCGCAAGGAAGTTTCACAACCTTGCTTGCAGCTTGCCAAGATCAAAAACTAGACCGGTTAGTTGATTGATTAACCCCCGACAGTATTACGCTGGTTGATTGATTGACCCGCGACAGTATTACGCTGGCAGATAACCTTCAATCGACAAGTAGCGTTCGCCGGTGTCGTAATTAAAGCCAAGCACCTTAGAGCCTGCAGCCAGCTCTGGCAGTTTTTGCGCAATTGCAGCCAAGGTCGCACCAGACGAGATACCCACCAATAGCCCTTCTTCAGTCGCGCTGCGGCGGCCATACTCGCGTGCTGCCTCGGCTTCGACTTGAATCACGCCATCTAACAAAGCGGTGTGTAAATTTTTAGGGATAAAGCCAGCGCCAATGCCTTGTATAGGGTGAGGTGCCGGTGCACCGCCAGAAATCACGGGCGAAGCAACAGGTTCAACCGCAAACACCTTAAGCTTAGGCCACTTCGCTTTCAGCACCTGTGCAACACCCGTCAAGTGCCCACCCGTACCCACGCCAGTGATGATGGCATCTAGTCCCTCTGGAAAGTCAGCCAAGATCTCGAGCGCGGTGGTACGCACATGCACATCGATATTTGCTGGGTTCTCGAATTGCTGAGGGATCCACGCACCAGGCGTTTGTGCAGCAAGCTCTTCGGCTTTGGCAATCGACCCTTTCATGCCTTTTTCGCGCGGCGTCAGTTCAAAACTAGCACCGTACGCCAACATCAAACGGCGACGCTCAATCGACATACTGTCGGGCATCACCAAGATCAATTTATAACCTTTAACGGCCGCAACCATCGCCAAGCCAACGCCAGTATTACCAGAGGTGGGTTCAATGATGATGCCACCCGGTTTGAGCGCACCCGATTTTTCGGCGGCTTCAACCATCGCCAGTGCGATACGGTCTTTGATCGACCCACCAGGATTGGTTCGTTCGGACTTAATCCACACCTGATGCGTTTGGCCAAACAAACGATTGATACGAATGTGTGGTGTGTTACCAATGGTCTCTAGAACGTTATTTGCTTTCATGTCAGTTCCTTTTTTAGATTTTTTTTGCACGAGCGAATCGCTCACTGTAAACATATTCGTTCATTGCAAACGTGTCGTGCAGCTCAAATGAGGCGAGCTCTAGCGTCGAGCTCGCCGCTTAGAGGTGAATCAACCTTCAGACTAAATCGCCTTGTCGGCTACCAGCCTAGCCACTGTCGCCTGCGCAACACCCAATTCTTTAAGTATGGCCTTGGTGTGCTCACCGATTGCAGGGATAGGATCCATCCGTGCGTCAAACTGATTATTCGTGGCAGGCGGCAGTAATGCGGGCAATAGACCAACGGGGCTTTGCACCTCGGTCCACCGGTTGCGCGCTTTGAGCTGTGGATGCGCCCAGACATCTTTCATCTCATTGACTCGCGCGTTTGCAATCTGCGCCTCTTCAAGTTTTTGCTCAACTTGGGCAATCGTCATCTTTGAAAACATTTCGACAATGACTGCACGCAAACGTGCGCGATTGGCCGTGCGTTTTGTATTGTTATCAAACTCTGGATCAATCGCTAGCGATTTTTGCGCAAGAACTTTTTCGCAAAAGATCACCCACTCGCGCTCGTTTTGTAGACCCAACATGATCGTATTGCCATCACCAACCGGAAACGGACCGTAGGGATAAATGGTGGCATGCGAGGCACCTGAACGCGGTGGTGGCGCAGCGCCTTCGAAGGCGTAATACATCGGAAAACTCATCCACTCGACCATGCTTTCAAGCATCGACACATCAAGATGACTACCAAGCCCCGTTTTATGACGCAAGAGCAACGCATTCAAAATACTTGAATACGCATACGAGCCCGCAGAAATATCTGCAATCGAACAACCCGCCTTTGAGGGTTCTTCAGCAGATCCGGTAACCGACACAAAACCACTTTCGCTTTGAATCAGCAGGTCGTAGGCCTTTTTGGTTTCATAAGGCCCGCCTTCACCGTACCCAGATATATCACACACAATCAATTTTGGAAACTTAGCATGCAGCGCTTCAAACGATAAGCCCATGCGAGCGGCAGCACCAGGTGCCAGATTTTGCACCAACACATCGGCCTGCGCCAACAACTGCTCAAGAATCGGGCCAGCGTCAGCGTGTTTCAGATCAAGCGTGAGACTTTCCTTCGACCGGTTCGTCCAGACAAAATGTGAAGCCATCCCGCGCGTGCGCTCGTCATACTTACGCGCAAAGTCACCAACACCTGGACGCTCGATCTTAATCACGCGCGCACCCATATCTGCGAGTTGGCGCGTACAAAACGGGGCGGCAATTGCGTGCTCAAGGCTCACGACGGTGACGCCTTCTAAAGGCAATGGGCCCTTCTTGGCGCCCTTAGAGACTGCTTCATGGATGGTATTTGTGTTCATTCTTCAAACCTCAGTTCAGCCTGGTGCGCAAGTGTGCCATCTTGTTCGGCCCAAAGTTTGGCCTCGCCTGGCGCAGTCACAGAGCCAGCAACAGCAAAAGCGGTTGGAGCAATCAAAGGGCGCAAGCCTCGGTACGACAAATGTTTGAGCGTTGCACGAGGGTGAGCTTGTGCAAACGCCTGACACATCAGCGTCGCAATCAACGGACCGTGAATGACCAGCCCTGGATAGCCTTCTTTTTCGGTGACATAGGGGTAGTCGTAGTGAATGCGATGACTGTTGAACGTGACAGCCGAGTATCTAAACAGCAAGACAGCACTCGGATCAACGGGTTGCTTCCATTGCGATGTTGGTGCTGGCTCGGTGCCCTGAAGTTTGGGCGCACTGGGCTCTCGGTAAACGATGTCTTGTTCTTCGCTAACGATGAGATTGCCGTTTTGCACGATGTCGTGTTTGACTGTCACAAATAATAATGAACCGGTGCGACCAGCCTTTTCTTTAATCGCAATGACTGTCGAGGTTTTATGTGCCTCGGTGCCAACAAGCAGACCACCGTCAAAGCCCACCCGGCCACCGGCCCACATCCGATTGCGATTGTCGGCAGGCGGCAAGAAACTGCCTCGAGCGGGATGACCATCGGTGCCAGTCTGCGCGATTGGCACTGTCTCTAAAAAAAACGCCCAATGCCAAAGCGACGGCAACACAGCGCCTAGCTCTGGGATTGGACACCCGAGGGTGACAGCGATACGTGCCGCATGCCCTGGATCCATCCGGTCTACTACAGTTTGTGATTTACCCAACCACGCACTCAAATCACTCGTTGACATCTAACATCCTTTTAACAAAACGTAAGCTTTCAAACGATCATCTCGCCTTGCCTTGCGGTTCGCTTCAGCTTACGCGACTTCAAGTTCTTGCATGCGTTGCAAGTGAAAGTTTGTATCGCCCAGCAACATATCGGTGTAGGTGAGTCGTTTGAAATAATCTCCAACCTCAAGCTCATCGGTCATACCCATCCCGCCATGCAGTTGCACAGAAATCTCGCCCACCAGACGCGCAGCGGCTGCGACCTCGACTTTACTCATTGAGACCAAACGACTGCGCTTGGCAGCATCTTGTTCGCCAAGTGCGATCGCGGCAACATAGGTCATCGACAAACCCATTTCAGATTGAATCAACATATCGCCTAAACGATGCTGCAACACCTGAAACGCGGCAAGTGGTTGACCAAACTGCTGACGTGTTTTTAAGTATTGAATCGTGCTGTCAGTGAGATAGGCCATCGCACCGCAAGCATGCGCACACAAGGCGGTAATGCCGTAATCGAGAGCCAGCGCCAATAGTTGCTCGGCCTGCGCCCCGCTTGCGATCAGGTGCTCGGCTGACACACTCACGTCTTTAAAATTGATCGTGGAGCTGCGAGAACCATCAAAGGTTGGGTAATCTTGAAGCGACACACCTTGGGTGTCTGCGGGCACCAAAAACAACGCCACTGCGCCGTCGAGCAAAGCCGACACAATCACTGCCTGCGCGCCGGCGCCATGCCAAACCAAGATCTTACGACCTTCGAGGGTGTAGCCCTCTTTAGAGGCAGTCGCACGCGTGCACAACGGGCGTTGCGAGTCGCGCTCACCCGGCTCTTGCCACGCCACCGCCAACACTGCGTCACCCTCAGCATGCGCGGTCAGCCAACGCTGCTTGAGCACCTGATTCTGGCTATTGGCCAGCAGCGTCACCCCCATCACTGCGCTTGAAATCGCTGGTTCGCTGACCAGACCGCGTCCAAGCTCTTGGTGAACCGCAAGCATGGTGGCGGGCGTTTCAGCAAACCCACCAAATTCTTCGGGCACCAATAAACCGGCTACGCCCAGCTCAACCAAACTCGCCCAAGCGTTGCGATTCAACACGCCAGCCTTTTGACGCTCGCGACGTTTGGGCCGCGACCAATTGTCTTCGACCAACCTGCGCAAGCTATCGGTCAACATGCGCTGTTCTTGTGAGTATGTAAAGTCCATTTTTATACCCCGATGATTTGTTTGGCAATGATGCCTTTTTGCACTTCGTTGGTACCGCCATAAATGGCCGTCTTGCGCATATCAAAGTATGCGGCTGCCGCGGCCGGCGAATACTCGGGGCTTGGCCCATGATCCTCGGCCTGCGCAAACATCCACTCGGGGTCATAGGGCCAGGCGTCAGCACCCGCCACTTGCATTTGCAAACGTGCAAGTTCCATCTGCAGTTCAGAACCGCGAATTTTTAAGATCGACGCCTTCGGCCCCGGATCCGTTTCACCAGCAGCCACGCGCAGCACCATAAGCTCAAGCGCTAGCAATTGGCCTTCTACTCGATTGATGCTGTCACGCACGCGCGTGCTCAGGCTTAATGCTTCGCCACTTGCCATCGTACGTTCAGCCAAAGACTTCAAGATCGCGAGTTCGCGATGACAGTGACCGATGCCGGCAATACCACCGCGCTCGTGTCCTAGCAAATATTTTGCGTAGGTCCAACCTTGGTTTTCTTCACCCACAAGATTTTCGAGTGGCGCTTGGACGTTTTCAAGCCAGACCTCATTGACCTCAGCACCACCATCCAAGGTTCTGATTGGACGCACGGTTACGCCTGGCTGCTTCATATCAATCAAGATCATCGAGATGCCGCGCTGCGCTTTAGCGCTCGTGTCGGTGCGCGTCAAACAGAAGATCCAGTCGGCGTGATGCGCCATGGTGGTCCAGGTTTTTTGCCCGTTAATCACGTAGTGATCGCCCACACGTTCGGCGCGAGTCTTTAAGGAGGCCAGATCAGAGCCAGAGCCCGGCTCTGAATAACCCTGACACCACCAGTCTTCTAACCGCAACATGCGTGGTAAGAAATGATCTTTTTGAGCTTGAGAGCCATACTTCATGAGCACTGGGCCAATCATGCTCAGCCCAAAAGGGATCAAGCGAGGCGCACCCGCCTTGAACGACTCAATCTCAAAAATCAGGCGCTGAACCGGGTTCCAGCCAGTGCCACCGTATTCTTTGGGCCAACTCGGCGCTCCCCAACCGTGATCGGTCAGCGTGTTGTGCCAAAACACAAACTCTTCGCGGGTGACGCGGTGGTGTGCAAACGCTTTCGCGCGCAACGCCGCAGGTAATTTAGCGTTAACAAAATCTTGCACCTCTTGACGAAAGGCGCGTTCTTCGGTGGTCCAGGTCAGATCCATAGGTTTTCTCCTCGATGTGCCATCTTAACGCCCCATTTCAAGCCGAGAATCTCGGATTTTGGAAGACGAGGTTCTAGAAGCCCAAATCCACCTACAATCGCGGCTAAGCTGTCCAAATAATGTCTGAGGAGACACTCATGAAAACCCTAATTCAAGCCTGCACACTCTCGATTGCTGCCTTGGGGCTAAGCGCGCCTGCACTGGCAGCCTGGCCAGAAAGACCAATTACTCTGATCGTACCCGCCGCGCCAGGCGGAACAACCGACATCACGGCCCGCCTGCTCAGTGAAAAGCTTGGTGCTGCCTTGGGCACAACCGTCGTCGTTGAAAATCGTGCGGGCGCCGCCGGCATCATCGGCACACAAGCGTTGTTGCGCTCAGCCCCTGACGGCTACACGATTGATTTTGCCAATATCGGGCCCAACGCGATCAATTACAGCCTCTATAAAAATCTACCCTATAAGTCGACTGACTTTGCACCAATTACCTTAGTGATTTCGGTGCCCAATATTTTGGTCGTCAATAGTAAGTCGCCTTACAAAACTGTTAAAGAACTCGTCGACTCAATTAAGAACGATCCAAAGGGAAACTATTCGTTCGGGTCACCAGGCACGGGGCAATCTCCTCACCTGTCCTCCGAGATGTTTTCTCAACGCACTGGCTTAACGCTCACGCACGTGCCGTACAAGGGAATGGGGCCTGCCGTTGCAGCACTGCTTGGTGGGCAAGTGACTTTTATCATCGACAACCTGCCTAGCTCAATCCCCTTTATTCGCTCGGGGCAGTTTCGCGCACTGGCCATTACCGGCGCTGAGCGCTCACCACAATTACCAGACGTACCCACCATGGCTGAAGCCGGGATTCAAGACATGGTCGTAACAGCTTGGTTCGGATTTGTCGCTCCGGCCGGAACACCCGCCGACATCGTCAACAAAATTCAACAGGCGACTAAAAAAGTACTTGAAATGCCTGACATTCAGCAACGCTTTGCCGAAATGGGTGGCATCCCCGGTGGCAACACTCCTGCTGAATTTGGCGCCTTCATGGATAAAGAGCAAGCAAGCTGGAGAAAAATTGTCGAAGCCGCCAAGCTATCCCTGGAGTAAAAATGATTGACAAAATCAAGCTCTCGCTTGAAGACGCGATCGCGCCTCTGCAAGACGGGGCGTCGATCATGGTCAGTGGTTTTGGCGAGGCAGGCATCCCGTTTGAGCTTTTGCATGCCGTGCTTGATAAGGGGCTGCATAACCTCACGATTATCAGCAATAACGCGGGTACCCACGAGGTGGGTATTGCCGCGCTGATCAAGGCCAGGCGGGTTCGTAAAATCGTCTGCTCGCATCCACGGCCGGTTAATTCTGAAACGTTTTTAGCCGCCTATCGCGCGGGTCAGGTTGAGCTCGAGTGCATGCCTCAAGGAACGCTCGCAGAGCGTTTGCGCGCGGCGGGCGCCGGCCTGGGGCCATTTTTTACCCCAACTGGTTTTGGCACCTTAGTGGCTGAAGGTAAAGAGCAGCGCCTGATTGATGGCAAAGGCTACATTCTTGAGCAGCCACTACACGGCGACGTGGCGTTAGTGCGTGCACACCTTGGCGATCGCTGGGGCAATCTGACCTACCGTTGGGCCGCACGCAATTTTGGGCCCGTGATGTGTATGGCTGCCAAGCATTCGATCGCTCAGGTTAATCGCGTAGTCGCTTTGGGAGATCTGCCCCCAGAGCAGGTGATGACACCTGGCATATTTGTTCAAGCCGTTGTGGCGACTGGAGGCGAACGATGAGCAGCGCGGACACAAAAAAAATGTCTGAGGCCCACACGCAACAGACGTCGTACAAGCCGTTATCACGCAATGACATTGCGTATTTAGTCGCGCATGATTTTCCGGATGGTGCTGTTGTCAATCTGGGTATCGGCATGCCAACTCTAGTTGCAGATTTTTTACCCAAGGATCGCGAGATTTTGCTGCAAAGTGAAAATGGCATTTTAGGGATGGGCGGCGCCGCCAGTGGTGCCGACATCGATCTGGATATCATCAATGCGAGTCGCACGCCGGTGGTCTTGCTTCCCGGAGCCTCGATTACCGAGCACACGATCGCTTTCGCCATGATGCGCGGTGGTCACCTCGACTACTCCGTGCTGGGCGGATTTCAAGTTGCAGAAAACGGCGATCTTGCAAACTGGCTTACCTCGGGGCCCGGTGCGATTGCCGCCATTGGAGGCGCGATGGATCTGGCGGTGGGTGCCCGTGAGGTCATCGTTATGATGGAACACGTCACAAAAGAGCAGACACCCAAGCTGCTGCCGGCCTGCACCTACCCGCTCACTGCAGCAGGGGTGGTGAACTACGTTTACACCGACTTAGCGATCATCGATATCACGCCTAAGGGCTTCGTTGTGCGTGCCATACTCGAAGGGCTCACAGTAGAAACCCTAGCGAAGAAAACTGGGGCAGCCTTGGCAATTTCGGATAAGCTAGCCGTGATTCGCCGTAACGCGCAGGGCAATCCAGTGTACAAATGAGCTTGACAGGCTCGTCCGAGGCAAAGCCGCTCACCGCGGCTCGAATAAAAGCCTCTCAGACCAAAACAAAAGGACATAACATGCTTCAACTATTCTTCATCAAGAGTGTGCGTTGGGTGCTTGGCCTGGTCTGGTTGGCCTTGAGCGGGGTTGTGCTGGCTCAGACCAACGCCAATCAACCTATCACTTTAATCATTCCTTATCCGCCTGGCGGAAGCGCAGACATGCTGGCACGCCCGATGCTGCCCGACTTACAAAAAGTATTAGGCCAAACCATTGTGCTAGATTACAAAGGCGGCGCAGGCGGCACGATCGCTACAAGCGCACTCGCCCGCGCTAAGCCAGATGGCCAGACGATTATTCTGATACTCACCGCGCACGCGATCAATGACGCGCTTTATCCAACACTGCCCTACAACACGCGTAAAGATTTTGCCCCGGTGTCACTGGTGGCAACCTTGCCACTCTTGGTAGCAGCGCCCCTCAGCTCGCCCTTCAACACAATCCCTGAGCTGATCGCCTACGCCAAAGCCAACCCAGACAAGCTGTCTTATGCCTCTGCTGGTAACGGCAATACCAGCCATCTGTCAGTCGAGTTATTTAAAACACAGACTGGCACAAAGATGGTCCATATCCCTTACAAAGGAAGCGGCCCTGCCGTGATTGCCATGCTGGGCAACGAAGTGTCTGTCATGTTTGACAGCATCTCAACATCGTTTCAACAGGTCAAGGCAGGCAAACTTAAGGCGATTGCCGTCAGCAGCCTTGAGCGTGCGGCGATTTTGCCTAATACCCCGACCATCGCCGAGACCTTGCCTGGGTTTGAGATCACAGTTTGGTACGGCATTTTGGCACCTGCAGGTACTCCCGAAGCAGCGATCAGCAAGCTGAGTCAAGCGTTTGCCCAAGTGGGGGCCGATCCAAAAGTGCGCGCACAGTTGGCTGAAAGCGGCTATGCGACGGTCGGCTCAACGCCAGCGGCTTTCGGCAAACATATTGACGCCGAACTGATCAAATGGAGTAAGGCCGTCAAAGACTCAGGCGCGACGATTCAATAGGCCAATAGCAAGAACTCAGCAAACGATTCAGATACCTAAGAAAAAAATACGGCGAGACTATCTTCATGTCAAACAAACTGTCACAACGCGTGCGCCTTCTAGCAAGCACCCTCACAGGCGCCGTGGTGCTTACGACTTGCGTCAGCATGCCTGCCCTCGCGCAAACAAACTGGCCCGAGCGCCCCGTCAAGCTGATTGTGGGCTACCCACCGGGCGGGCCTGTTGATGTCACAGGGCGAACCTTTGCACGCTTCTTGGGCGAGCACCTTAAGCAATCAGTGATCGTCGAAAACCGCGCCGGCGCCAGCGGCATGCTGGGCGCAGACGCAACAGCAAAGGCGACGCCTGACGGCTACACACTGAACTTTATCGCCAGCCCCACGATGACGATCTCACCGATCGTTCAACGCACCAAGCTGTTTGACCCTCGTCAAGATTTCATCATGATTGGATCGGTCGTGAATTACACCAATGTGCTGCTGATTGGGCCGCAAATTCCTGCCAAGACCGTCGCAGAACTCATTGCGTTTGCCAAAGCCAATCCAGACAAAGTGTCGTTCGGCTCTGCAGGGTTTGGTGGCTCAAACCATTTGTCGGCAGAACTATTGGTTCAATCTACACAGACGACAATGCTGCATGTGCCTTATAAGGGTAACTCGCCCGCCATGATGGATGTCATCAGCGGAAAAATCACCTTTATGTTTGATATCACAAGCACTGGCAAGGTGTTCGTCGATAGCGGTCAGGCGCGAGCGCTTGCCGTGACCTCAAAGGAGCGCAATCCGAGTCTGCCCAATGTTCCCTCAATGATCGAAGCTGGTATCGCCGATTATGAGGTGGTGGGATGGCTCGCTGTGGCAGGCCCCAAAAACCTGCCAGCCGACGTCGTGAGCAAACTTTCGACCGCGCTTGAGCTTGCCAAACGAGAACCCTCTTTTCGTAAGGCCGTCGAAGATGGCGGCTACACGATTGACATAGCAAGCCCTAAAGAACTTCACGAACGTATCCTGCGCGAGTATGCGATGTGGGAGCGGGTGATCATTAATGGCAAGCTTCAACAATAACGGCTAGCCTTTACAGCAAACACGGGCGCGCTGCTTCACCAAGCTAAACACTGATTAAAGCTGCGAGACAGCTATCGGTACGCTCGCTATATGCAACGCCTCTTTTTACATTTATCTTTATGATTAAGGCAGTTCCATGAACACCCTCTCAACATTGCAACACCTCTTAGCTCAAACGCGTCTCCCGGTCATTGGGGCGCCAATGTTTTTAGTTTCGGGCACCGACCTTGTGGTTGCCCAGTGCACCGCTGGCGTAATTGGCACGTTTCCAACCTTGAATGCTCGCCCCCAAGAAGACCTGCCAACTTGGTTAACCGAAATCAAGACGCGTTTAACCGCCTACAAAGCGCAGCACCCAAACGCTGTGGTGTCACCGTTTGGCGTGAACCTCATTGTGCATCCGTCCAATCCACGCTGGGAGGGCGACTTAGAAATTTGTGCACAGCATGAGGTGCCACTTTTTATTACCTCGCTGCATGCACCCAACACTGTTGTCGCTCGCGTACACCCCTACGGCGGTATCGTCTTGCACGATGTGACCAATGCGCGTCACGCACGCAAAGCCATCGACGCTGGCGTCGATGGTCTGATCTTGGTGGCGAACGGCGCAGGCGGCCATGCCGGCACGCTCAACCCGATCGCGCTGGTCAACGAGATTCGCAGTTTTTACAGCGGTCCGATTATTCTTTCAGGTTGTATCTCGCACGGCAAAGACATCTTGGCTGCGCGCGCACTCGGCTGCGATTTTGCTTACCTAGGTACCCGCTTTATCCCCACCACCGAATCGATGGCGCCCGACCGTTATCAGAATATGGTGATTGACGCCGACGCCGCTGAGATTTTGTACTCGCCCTACTTTACCGGCGTACCCGGTAACTATTTGAAAGCCAGCATCATTGCAGCAGGCATTGAGCCCGAAGACGTTTTAGCAGCCAAAGTGGGCGGCTCGGTGTCGCTCAATAAAGACTTACGCCCCAAGGCCTGGAAAGACATTTGGGGCGCAGGTCAAGGCGTAGGGGCCATCGACAAGATTATGTCCGTGCGCGAACTAGTCGATCAACTGCTCGCCGAATACGAGCAAGCCAAACGCGACGTGTTGCGCTGAGGACTAGGCTTAGCCTCGCTCAAATAAACCAGCAGCGCCATTTGAGTCGTTGCAACGGTCTACGACTTAATCGTCAACTTTGATATTCGCTGAGCGAATAATCTCGCCCCATTTTTTAATTTCGTTCGCGATAAATGCACGAAATTCTTCGGGCGTGCTGGGCGCTGGCTCGGCACCTGCGCTCATCATGGCTTGGGCTGTTTTAGGATCAGACAATACCTTCACCATATCGGCACTCAACTGCGCAACCGCAGCAGCTGGCGTACCGGCTGGGGCAACGACTCCAGTCCAAGAGTAGGCCTCATAATTTGGTAGACCTGCGGCAGCAATCGTTGGCACATCTGGAAAAAATACGGAGGGTGTGGGGTTACCTACACCTAAGGCACGGATTTTGCCGGCTTTGATAAATGGCAACGCCGACGGGCCATCCGCGAACATCAACTGCACTTGCCCACCAACCAAGTCTTGCATCGCGGGCGCACTACCCTTGTAAGGGATGTGCTGCATTTTTGTGCCCGCCAAACTATTAAACAACTCGCCAGCCAGATGGGTGCCACCGCCCGTGCCAGACGAGCTATACGAGAGCTTATTAGGGTTGGCCCGAGCGTAAGCGATCAGTTCAGGCACCGTGTTGGCCGGAACGCTTGGATGCACGACCAGCACAATTGGAAAGCGCGCCACCAAACCAACAGGGACAAAATCTTTTTGAATGTCATAGCTTAAATTTGGCTTTAGGCTCGGCAGTACCGCGTGGTGAATGGCTGCAAAGAAAAAACTATAGCCATCGGGGCTTGCTTTAGCTGCCGCCTGCGCACCAACAATGCCGCCCGCTCCCGCCTTGTTTTCGATCGGCGTGGCAACAGACCAAAGCTGACCAAGGGGCTGGGCGGTCAGGCGCGCCGCAGTATCGACTGGGCCGCCAGGCGGAAACGGCACAATAAAAGACACCGCCCGCTCAGGCCACTTTGCTTGCGCTTGCGCGACCCCTACCGTGAGGTTCGCACCAAGCCCAATCGTCGCGAGCCCCACAGACATCACGCGTAAAAATAGTTGCTTGAACATTAACGTCCTTTTTATTAAGGGTTATCCCTGATTTCTTGGTAAACCTTCTTCGTAAACCGAAGGTCTAGCAATATTCCAAAACAGTGAAGTCTCGCATTGTGAATGCTGAACACCGCGCACTTTAGATTCACTCTACTATGATGGCTATAGAATACCCCGCACGAGGATTATTTTTTTGTGACACGGCACGTGTCACGCAATTAGATCGTGTAAACGATTGAACTGGAGAGCATGAAATGAGTGGAATGTTGGCAGGTAAAGTCGCCGTTGTCACAGGCGCAGGCGGCGGAATTGGGCGCGGTATTGCAATGGCGATGGCCGCGGCTGGCGCAAAAGTCGTGGTCAACGACATTGGGGCCACCCTATCGGGCCAAGGCCCTGGTGCAGGTTCAGGCCCCGCGCAAGAAGTCACCGATATGATTATTGCAGCGGGTGGCCAGGCCGTGCCAAATACAGACAGCGTCTCAACACGCGCCAGCGCCAACGGCATCATCGAATCAGCCATCCAGCATTTTGGTCGCATTGATATCGTGGTCAACAACGCCGGTAACTTGCGTGATCGCCTGTTTCATAAAATGAGCGACGAAGAATGGAGCCAAGTGATTGATGTTCACTTGAATGGCACATTTTTTGTGAGCCGCGCGGCAGCCAATCATTTTCGCGAGCAAGAATCAGGTGCGTTTGTGCACATGACTTCGACCTCTGGTCTGATTGGCAACCTGGGCCAATCCAATTATTCAGCCGCCAAACTTGGCATCGCTGCCTTATCAAAATCCATCGCGCTTGATATGCAACGTTTTAACGTGCGTTCAAACTGTATCGCGCCTTTCGCCTGGAGCCGCATGACAAGCTCGATTCCAGCCAATACGCCTGAAGAAAAAGCGCGCGTCGAAAAATTGCAAAAAATGGATGCCAATAAAATTGGCCCAATGGCTGTGTACTTAGCAAGCCCAGCAGCACAAGACGTAACGGGCCAAATCTTTGGTGTGCGCGCCAACGAAATCATGCTCTTTAGTCAGCCACGTCCGATCCGTTCAGTGCACATGAGCACTGGCTGGACCCCAGAATCGATTGCAGAAATCGCCGCACCTGCGATGCGCCATCACTTCATGGCCTTGGATCGTTCACCTGACGCCATCGACTGGGATCCGATCTAATCATGGATTATCACAATATCAAAAACTGGAAATTTCCAGAGGTTGATCAAACTTATACCGAGAACGACAGCATCTTGTACGCGCTCGGTATAGGCTTTGGACAAGAGCCCACCAATCCCCAGCAATTGAAATACGTCTACGAAAAAAATATGCAGACGTTTCCAACGATGGCTGTGGTCTTGGGTTACCCCGGCTTCTGGATGAAAGATCCAAAAGCCGGCGTGAACTGGGTCAAACTTGTTCACGGTGAGCAACGACTCAAGATCCACCGCCCGTTGCCAACGTCGGGGCGCGTGATCGGTCGCGGGCGTATCACCCATGTGATCGACAAAGGCGCTGACAAAGGCGCCTTAGTGTTGTCAGAACGCACCCTGCAAGATCCGGAAGGCAATCTGTACGTAACGATGAACTCGACAACATTCTGTCGCGGTGATGGCGGCTTGAGTCAAAGCGATGAAACACCCGCTGCGCTACAAGCCACCCCTGAGCGCGCGCCTGATCTAGTGTGTGAACTGCCCACTTTGCCCCAAGCGGCCTTAATCTATCGCTTGTGTGCAGATAACAACCCTTTGCATGCCGACTTAGAGGTTGCCGCAAACGCCGGCTTCCCTCGACCGATTTTGCATGGTTTATGCACCTACGGTGTGGCAGCGCGTGCAATCGTTCAGGCGGCTTGCAACAACGATGCAACCCGTTTGACCCAGATGGACACGCGTTTCTCGTCACCGGTGTTTCCGGGTGAAACGCTGGTCTGTGAAATGTGGCGCGAAGGCACCGAGGCAATCAGATTTCGAGCCAAGGTCAAAGAGCGCGACATCCTGGTCTTAAGCCATGGTTATGCAGGCATCAAAGCTTAGGCACCTTTTATTGAACACGTCCTCTTTTGGGCGTGTTCAATAAGGTTTGCATCAGTTAGGTTTGCATCAAGTCGATGCGCACCAACTGGGCGTGTATCAACTCCATCAAGCAACACTCCATGACAAATAGTCAAAGTCACACAGCGGCTGGCGCACCACGACTCGCGCCACTAACAGGTATCCGCGTACTCGATTTATCGCGCGTCTTGGCGGGCCCCTTTTGTACGCAAAATTTGGCTGATCTAGGTGCCGATGTGATTAAGGTTGAGCGGCCTAAGCTCGGCGATGACACCCGCGCCTGGGCACCGCCCTATTTAAAAGACGCGGACGGTAACGATACGGCCGAAGCGGCCTACTATCTGAGCACCAATCGCAACAAACGCTCGATCGAAATCGATCTGGCAAGCGAGGCGGGCGTCAAACTTGTCAAAGAACTTGCCAAACATTGCGATATTTTGGTCGAGAACTTTAAGGTCGGCGGCTTAAAACAATATGGTCTAGATTACGAAAGTATGAAAGACGAGTACCCCTCACTCATCTATTGTTCGATCACAGGCTTTGGCCAGACCGGGCCATATGCAGAGCGCCCAGGCTACGACTTCATGATCCAAGGGATGGGCGGCTTGATGAGCATCACGGGTGAGCGTGATGATCTACCCGGTGGCGGCCCGCAAAAGGCAGGCGTTGCAGTGACCGACATCATCACAGGCATGTATGCCTCTGTTGCGATTTTGGCTGCGATTCAAGAACGTCAGCGCAGCGGCTTAGGGCAACACCTTGATATCGCTTTGTTGGATTGCCATATTGCGATGCTGGCGAATCAAAACCTCAACTATATGACCTCGGGTGTGGCGCCCACGCGAGCAGGCAATGCACATCAAAACGTCGTGCCCTATCAGGTGTTTAAAACGTCTGATGGCTTCATGATCGTAGCCGTCGGAAACGATTCGCAATTCAGGGCCTTTTGTCAGGTACTGGGCATCGCGCAATACGGCACAGACCCAAAATTTGCCACCAACCAAGCCCGCATCGTCAACCGTATTGAACTCATCGTTGTGCTTGAACAACTCATGGCGGGTGGTGAACGTGATGACTGGATCGCAAAATTAGAAGCCGTGGGTGTACCCTGTGGCCCGATTCAAACCATTGATCAAGTCTTTGCACATCCCCAGGTCATTGCGCGCGATATCTGGAAAAACATTCCTCACCCAACGGGGGGCTCAAGCCCCACCACAGCGAGCCCGATGAACTTCTCTGCAACGCCGGTTCAGTATCGCCGTGCGGCACCCACCTTAGGGCAACACACCGATGAAGTGCTAAGCGAAATTCTTGGTATCAAAAAATAATCTTCTGCATAAAGACACAGACACCATGACAAAGTCTAAACCGACGATCGCCTACAGCGTGACAGGTACCGGCGAAAATCTTCTGCTCGTGCACGGTGGTACCGGCTCACGCAAGCATTGGCTGCGCAACACAGCCGCGCTTGCTGAACACTACCGTGTTTGGGCAATTGATCTGCCAGGTTTTGGTGAGTCGCTCGAGCTGCCCGCGGGCTTAGACTCAGAGCAGTACATTGCCTATGTCTACGAACAGCTTCAAGCGTTTACCTTCACGCAAGAGTCTTTTTTACTTGGTGCATTTTCATTCGGCTCTGTGGTTTCGAGCGGCCTGGCGATTAAGTTTGGCGAGCGCCTCAAAAAGATGAGCATCATCGGCCCGGCGGGCTTTGGCATTAAGCGCGCAGTGCCGATCGACACCCGCAGTATGCGAAGCGCTGGTAGCTCAATTGAGGCGCAAAACGAGGTGATGCGTCACAACCTCAAAGCGATCATGTTGTACTACCCAGAATCGATCACCGACGAAATGCTCGCCATGCACAGGGTGCATATCAATGAAACGCGCTTTGATAGCCGCCCTTTAAGCTTAAGCCCGCTGCTGCTAGCCAACCTTAAACAGGTCAATTGCCCACTGCAAATTTTGTGGGGTGAACATGACCAGTATGCACACCCAATGCTTGATGAGCGCATGCAAATGACTCAGCAAGCGCTACCCACCGCGCGTATTGCAAAAATCGCACGTGCCGGGCACTGGGCCCAGTATGAAAATGCTGAAGACACCAATCGGGCAATGTTAGATTTCTTAAAAAGTTAAGGTTCGTTCCCCACACCGTTGGCGTCACCGCAACGCCTAACGTTTTTTATGCGCGCAAAATAACGTGCCGCGCAATTTGCAGACGCTGCATCTCAGACGTGCCTTCACCAATTCGAAACGCTCGTACATCGCGATAAAACCTTTCAACGGGTAAGTCTGCCATATACCCCGCCCCGCCAAAAATCTGCATGACCTTATCGGCGACACGCCCTGCCATTTCGCTTGCGTACAACTTTGCGCGCGAAGCGGCAATGCGAAACTCAACGCTCCCCTGATCAGCCAAATAAGCGGCCTTCTGCGTCAATAACCGCGAGGCATCTAACTCAACATCGTTATCGGCCAACATAAACTGAATCGCCTGATGCTCTGATAAGGCAGAACCAAACGTTTTACGCTGACGCACGTGAGGCAAGACCAAGTCAGTCAAGGCTTGCGCGATACCAACGCACTTGCATGCCACCATCAAACGATCGTTATTAATGGTCGCCATCATGGTTAAAAAACCTTCGCCTGGCTGCCCCAGCACGTGACTATCCGCAACAAAGCAGTCATCGAGTGCCAACTCTGATAACGGATGACCATGCCAGCCCATTTTGCGAAAACGCCTGAGAGTCTTCCAGCCAGGATTATTTCGCTCGATAACAAAGGTTGTGAAACGAGACTTAAGCGGTGCCAGCTTGTCAGTCACGGCCAACACAATTAAATGATCAGCATGCTCGGCAGCTGAGATAAAGTGCTTCGTGCCATTTAAACGCCAGCCGCCGGGCACTTTTTCAGCCCGCGTAGCCACCGCCGAGAGGTCAGAGCCCGCAGCGGGTTCGGTTAAGGCATAAGCGATGGTGGTTTGAGCTTGCATCAGGGGCTTCACAAGCCATTCGCGCTGCTCTGCGCTCGCCGCCCGCAACGACCCGGGCAAGTGCCCAAAGGCCTCAGCCAGAGGCATGGTGGTGTGCCCAAGTGCTTCATCGATCAGGCATTGTGCCTCGACGCTTAAATCGGGCCCGCCTAACGCGGCAGGCATGTTGTAGCCAAACAAGCCCAAAGCGATCACGTCTTGTTTTAACGCGCGGATCACCGCCGGATCAATCTCATCGGCCGCATCAATGCCCGCCTCAAGCGGCGCGAGTCGCTCTTTAATAAAACGCCTCACAGTATCTGCAACTAGTTTATTTTCGCTACTGATTTCAAAATTCATTTTTTCTCACAAAAACCTCGCCCTTCAGGGCGAAGAAGATTTCTGACCGGATGTTGCTTAGCATTCGCTGGCGTAGCCCGACCTCGCTGTAAACGCCATCGCCCTGCTTCACAACCTAGCCTTGGCGTACCATCATTGAACGCTGCTATATCGTTTTACCAATTCAACGCCCTCGAATCCTGTGGCGGCCACTTTTGTGCAGGGATCTCGCAAACGTTATCATAAGCTTAGGGTTTTTCGCGTCATGCAAATTTTCACGTCAATACAATAACAAAGGCTCTCTGTGATCTTAGGCGAAATCTTTGAAAGAAATGCTGCACTGTTTGGCGACCAGACTGCAATCTACTTCAACGACCATCAAGTCACTCATGCGACGCTGTTAGCGCGGGCGTATCAACTGGGTAATGCGCTACTGTCGTTAGGCTTACGCCGCCAAGACCGTGTTGCGATCCTGGCACAAAATTGTGTCGAAACGCTTGAACTCATTGCTGCCACTGGGCTCACAGGCATCACCAGCGTCGGTCTGAACTACCGCCTGAGCGCACGAGAACAACTGCACATTTTGAATGACAGCGCACCAAGTGTATGGCTGTTTGAAGCCCAATACGCCGAGCGCGTTCAAGAGGTTTGCGCGAACTTAGCGACCCTGCCTATTCTCGTCTGTATCGGTACGCCAACCCACACCCTGACCAACACTTACAAAGACTACGAGCGGCTCGTCAGCCAAGCCGCATCAACTCGACCAACTTTAATCGCACGCGAGCAAGACACCATTTTTTTGGTTTACACCAGCGGCACGACCGGTCAGCCCAAAGGTGTGATGCACAGCCAGCGTACGCAACTTGAGCAAACTAAGAGTTGCTCAAATATCTTTGCTGCAAGCCCACAAGATTGCGCGCTGCTTGTGATGCCTTTCTATCACTTGGGCGCCCTTAGTATTTACTTGTCCTACGCGTGGGCCGGTGGTGCCGTGGCCGTGCACCGCGCGTTTGAAGCGAAGCACGTGCTAGCGGCCTTCGCGCAGCAACCGATCACTGCCGCGCACTTAGCCCCAATTATGATTCAAACCTTGCTTGACGCACCGAGCAAGCAACTCAATCGGCCGAATCATTTGCACACCGTGATTTATTCCTCTGCGCCGATGCCTGTGCCCTTGCTCAAGCGGGCAATCCAACAATTTGGGCAGATCTTCATGCAGGTCTACGGCATGACCGAAAGCATGCTGGGCACTTGTCTCTATAAGCATCAGCACCTGCTAGAAGGCACTCCACACGACCTCAAACGCCTGGCCTCGGCTGGTCAGCCCTACTTTGGTTGTCAAATCGTCCTGCGCAAAGAAGACGGCTCACCTTGCAACACCAATGAGGTGGGTGAAATCACCATCTTGTCAGACGCCACCATGCAAGGCTACTGGAACAACTCTATCGCCACGCATCAGACACTGCGAGACGGTTGGTGCTACACCGGCGACATGGGCTACTTTGATGAAAACAATTTTTTGTTTTTAGTTGATCGAAAAAAAGACATGATTATTTCGGGTGGCGAAAATATCTATTCCCGCGAAGTTGAAGAGGCGCTGCTCACACATAGCGCAGTGTTTGAGACAGCCGTCGTGGGCGTGCCCGATGACAAGTGGGGAGAGTCCGTCATGGCGTTTGTGGTGTGCCGCGGCGCCCAACCAACTCCACTCGACTTAGTCGAGCACTGCCGCACGCAAATCGCTAGTTATAAGAAACCAAAGTATTTAGCCTTCATCGAGGCTCTGCCCAGAGTTGCCAGCACCAACAAAGTCGATAAAAAAGCCTTACGCGCTCAAGCACTATGCTGCTTTGCAACATCAAGAATTTCAGAAGACAATACCGATTAACGCCTAGGCAGACGGTTGGACACAGAGCCAAAATCCTGAAAGAATGCGGCAGGTCAAGCGTTGCGCGTAAAAGCGCACGATAATTAAAACCGCTGTCATCGGCTATGCATCTTGCCTGACTTGGTGACACCACATTCAGGAGCAGTCTCATGAAAAAACTCATCCTAGGGCTTACCCTTATGCAAGCTGCCTGGGCGCTGCCCGCTGCGGCAGCCGACTACAGCATCGGGGCAATTTTCCCGATGAGCGGCCCCAACGCCGAATACGGCCAAATTTTTGGCACAGGCGTCAACTTAGCGGTTGAGCACATCAACGCCGACAAAAAATTATCTGGTACCTTGACGGTGATTTACGAAGACAGTCAGGCGCTGCCCGCACAGGGCGTCACCGCGGCCACCAAACTGGTCAACGTGTCAAAAGTCCCTTACGCACTGTCTGCCTTCACAGGCGTCTCTAAAGCCGTCGCCTCTGTCGGCGCGCGCACTAAAACCGTGATGGTCAATGGTGGTGGCGTCGGTCCCGACCTCGCAACGCTGGGCGAATACTTCTGGAACACCATCCCATTAGCTAACTTTGAAGTGCGCGCCATGGCCCCCTTCTTAGTCAAAGACAAAGGCTTTAAGCGTGTTGCCATGGTGTATGTCGATGACCCAATCGGCCAGTCGCTTCTGACAGACCTCACCACCGAAGTTAAAGCCGCAGGCGGCGAAATGGTTGGTAATTTTTCGATTCCGACCACCGCACAACAATTCTCAGGAATCGCAGCCCGCGTGCGTGACACCAAGCCTGATGTTGTCTATATCGCCTCATATGGCAACCAGCAAGTTCAGTTGATTAAGCAATTGCGCGACAACGGTATCAGCCAACCGATTGCAAGCTATTCAGCATTCTCAACACCCTCGGTCTTGACGTTACCCGAAGCAAAAGGCGTTTACTTTTCGGCTCAGCAGTTGAATCTGACGCGTGACGATCCACTCACCAAGCGCGTGGTCGCTGATTACAAAGCCAAGTACAACAAAGAGCCAGGCGCCTACGTAGTGAACTATTACAACGCGGTGTTAACGTTTGCTGAGCTCGCCTCGGCTCTCGAGAAAGCCGGCAAACCCATCACCGGCGAAAACTTACTTGCCCAACGCAAAGCCACCAAGAGCTTTGAATTTGTCGGTGCCACCGTGTCCTTCGCTGACGATGGCACAGTTAAAGCCCCGATTCAAATTAACGAAATCGTTGGCGACGGCACCACCAAAGTGGTCTCGGCAGGCAAATAAGTTTTTAGCGCTTTAGATTGCTTTAGGATATTGCCTCATGCTGTTCACGCAACTTTTTATTAACGGCCTGCAAACCGGCGCGCTCTACGCGCTGATTGCAGCCGGGTTTTCGCTGATTTTTGGCATGACCCGGATTTTTCACGCTGCGCATGGGGCAACCTTTACGATTGCAGGTTATATTTTTTATGAGTGTTATTCGGTACTTCACCTGAACTGGCCGGTGGCAGCGCTTGCAGCCACCTTCGCCGCTAGCCTGTTCGGCGTGCTGCTTGACCGCTATGTCTACGCAATCATTCAGCGGCACGAAGGCTCATTTTTTACGGTGTTCGTCGCCTCGTTTGGTATGGCCATCATCGTTCAGAATTTAATCGCCATGGTCTTCGAGCGCGGCGCCGTGACGGTCTCGACCCCACTGAGCAAAAGCCTTGAAGTCATGCCGGGCTTGTATGTCGCACCGATTGCAGCAGTTGTCATTCTTTGCGCCGTTATCTTTTTTATGGCGCTTCAGTGGTTGCTGACCAAGACCAGTATGGGCATCGCCCTTCGCGCGCTTGGCGAAAATCCGACACTCATCGAGGTCTATGGCCTAACACCTCGCTTGCTTTCGCAATATGTCTTTTTAATTGGCTCGATTCTCGTTGTACCGGCGGCCATCTTGACCGCAGCGACCTCTGGCTTAAACCCTGCTATGGGCAACCACGTCATGCTAATTAGTATTGCTGCAACCATTGTTGGCGGCGTGGGCAGTCTGCGCGGCGCAGCGATGGCGGGTCTCATCTTAGGGATGGCTGAAAACCTGTGCCTCTCGGTGATTGATCCGCAATGGAGCGAAGCAGTCACGTTTGTGATTCTGTTCTTGTTCATCCTGTTCCGCCCCGGTGGTGTCTACGGCCGCGCGGTTGTGTCCTAAAAGAGAACAATACATGCTTGCTTATCTTCAAAATATTGCAGTACTGTTTTGCATCAATGCCATTTTGGCCTTGACCCTGAATTTCATCATGGGTTATGCCGGCATTTTTTCGCTCGCTCATGCAATCTTCTTTGGCGTGGGTGCATACGCCACTGCGTACATCGCGATGCATGCGTCTGACTCGTTGCTACTTTGTATGGCCGCTTCGGCTGGCATCTCGGCGGTGTTATCAATGGCGCTTGCGTTGCCAGCGTTACGGGTACGGGGCGAATACTTTGTGGCTGCCTCGCTTGGCTTACAAGTGATTGGTGTCACGATCTTCTCTGAATGGAAATCCATTACAGGCGGTCTAGGTGGCATGATTGGGATTCCGCGACCCAAATTGTGGGGCTATACCTTCAACGACGACACGGCGTTTTTAGCGCTCGCCCTAGTCGTGCTTGGCATTGTCGTAGGCATCACTGCGCTGCTCGTGCGTGGAAGTTTTGGCCGAAGCTTGATGGCAATTCGGGATAGCGAATCTGCAGCGCAAACCTATGGCAAGCACGTTAACGCCATCAAAACGCTCTCGGTTGCAGTCGCTGCAGGCTTGGCGGGTGTCGCGGGCTCGCTCTACGCTTTTTATATCAGTTTTATTAACGTCGAAAGCTTCATGCTAGAGACCTCGATTTTATTGATGGCCATGGTCATCATTGGCGGCACTGGCACTCTGTTTGGTCCGATCGTGGGCGCTGCGCTACTGATGTCACTACCGGCCGCCCTGACCTATCTGCCGTTTTTACCACCGACCGAGCTCGGCTCGATTCAACAAATTATTTATGGTTTGGCGATGGTGCTCTTGATGATGTTTCGTCCGGGCGGTTTGGTGGGCGGCCGCAGCAAGGAGAAGTCAGCATGACGACCTCACCTTCGTCGCAAGAGATCTTGCTACAAATTAAAAACCTGAATAAAAACTTTGGTGGCTTGCAAGCCATTGATGATGTGACGCTAGATCTGCCTGCCGGTGTGATTACCACCTTGGTAGGCCCCAATGGTGCCGGCAAAACCACCTTGTTTAATCTGATCACGGGGCATTTAATCCCCACCAGTGGCACGGTACATTGGCTGGGCAAGCCGCTTAAAGGCGTACAGCCGTGGCAGGTGGCACGTTTAGGCATCGCACGTACCTTTCAAGATTTACGTCTATACAGTCAAATGACCGTTGAAGAAAACGTGATGACGGTGATGGAACGCAGCAGTTGGCTTTGGCAAGGCGGTCGCAAAGCCGCCGAGCAACGCGTCACTGAGATCCTGACTGAAACCCAGTTACTCGAAAAACGTCACGAACGCGCGGTTGATCTTGCCTACGCCGAACGAAAATTTTTAAGTCTTGCCCGAATTATGGCAAGCGAGGCAAAGCTGTGGCTGCTCGACGAGCCTGCCTCAGGCCTGGACCCTCGCTCTTTTGATAGGTTCGTGACCTTGTTACGCGATTATGCCAAGCGTGGAATCACAATTTGCATCATTGAACACAACCTCGACATCGTGATCAAACTTTCGGATCGCGTCGCGTTTTTAGATCAAGGCAAATTGCTTGCCCAAGGCAGCTCAGAAGACATCTTAAAAGATCCGCACCTGGCAGCCATCTACTTTGGAGAGCGCGCATGACCGCGGCTAATTTTCTTGAAGCTAAGAACCTGCGGGTAGGGTATGGCGGCAGACCGGTGCTCGACAACTTTAACGTGAGTCTTGGCTACAACGAAGTGCTTTGCTTGATCGGACACAACGGCGCGGGTAAGTCGACCTTATTGAAAGCCTTGTTTGGCCTTGTGCCCTTAGCCGAAGGCACAATTACGCTTGAAGGCAACACCATTGCCAAGCCCGATCCGCGCGGCATGAACGCGGCAAGTATCGCGATGGTGCCCGAAGGTCGCGGCGTATTCCCAGGCTTAACCGTCGCCGAGATCATGCGACTAGGTTTTTGGGCCAACGGCATCCCCGTAGGCGAACAGGCGGCACGACTTGATTGGGTGATGAACGTACTACCTATGATCAAAAAGTTTTATACGCAGCGCGCAGGTACCCTCTCTGGCGGGCAGCAACAAATGGTGTCTTTAGGCCGCGCACTGCTTGGCCAGCCGCGCTGCCTCTTGCTCGACGAGCCTTCGATTGGCCTGGCACCAAAACTCTTTCAAGATTTAGCAGGCCCCTTACGTGCCCTGCAGCAAGAACGTAAGATGTCGATTTTGATCGTCGAGCAAAATGTGCGCGAAGCGCTTAAGATTTCTGATCGTGTCATCGTCATGAAATCTGGGCAATTGATTCGTGAAGGCACGCCCGAAGCCTTTAGCAATAACGCCGACCTAATGGAACTCTATTGACATGTCGCAGCCGTGCACGTTGCACTCGGTCTTCCAACATCATTTAGTTCAAACTCCAAGTGCAACCATGCTGATCCAAGACGATCAGCAGATTTCTTACGTACAGTTTGAACAACTTGTACAACATACCGAGGAGTGGCTGCAGCAACAAGGCGTCAAGCGCGGTGATCATGTTGCGGTCTGGTTAATCAACCGCGTCGAATGGCTTGCAATATTTTTTGCGCTTGCCCGTTTAGGCGCCACACTCGTTGCCGTCAACACAAAATACCGCAGCCACGAAGTTCACTACATTCTGGCAAACTCACACGCCCAGTTTTTAATCTTGCAACTGAATTTTCGCAAAATTGATTTTGCCGAGGTGATCAAAGGCGTTGATGCAAGCGACTTAACGCATCTCAAAACGATCATGATGGTCGATGCCGATGACAGCACGCCAACCACACTGCTCAATCGACCTGTCGTTCGCTTTGTACCCACGCTTGCACAAACAAGCGGCGCCGCAAACGGACAACAAACTCGCGAGGCGACGCCCAAGGCGCACCCCGACGGTACACTCGATCAAACGCCTCAAGACCTGAAAACTGACGCTCAAATCAAAGCGCAGTCTGTGACCGACTCCTCAGCGCTTGAAGATCTGCCCGTCATTTTTTTTACAACCTCAGGCACGACCAAGGGCCCGAAGCTTGTCGTACATACTCAAAAAACCCTCAGCCAGCACGCGCGACACGTTGCAGCGAGCTATGGGTTTGGAGCCCCCAAAGATAACCTGCTCACCGCGCTGCCACTTTGTGGTGTGTATGGCCTCAATAGCGTTTTAGCTGCCATCGCCGCAGGAATGCCCGTTGTTTTGATGGATTTTTTTGACGTGAACTCGGCCAGTCAACTCATCAAGCAGCACCAGATCACGCATATTTTTGGCAGCGATGAAATGCTGCGTCGCTTTGCAGAGCAAAACCCCGAGCCTATCGCCTTTACCTCGTTAAAGTTGTTTGGCTTTGCTGCCTTCAGCGCACGCTTTATTGAACTCGCACAAGAATTAGTTCCCCGTGGCTTTCCCATGCGAGGCCTCTACGGCTCAAGCGAAGTCCATGCTTTATTTTCAGCGCAGCGCCCCGAGCTACTGCTCGAAGAGCGTGTCCTGGGCGGCGGATCGCCCGCTGCCGGCGCGCAAGCCTCAGTACGCGTACGAGACCCCGACACCTTAGAACTTTGCGCAACCGGCCTATCCGGTGAAATCGAGATCAAATCACCGACATTATTCAAAGGCTACTTCAACAATCCAGCAGCGACTACACAAGCGTTTACACAGGATGGTTACTTCAAAACTGGCGACCTAGGCTACCTGCGGAGTGATGGAAGTTTTGTCTATCAATCGCGTATGGGCGACACGATGCGACTTGGGGGATTTTTGGTTGATCCGACCGAAATCGAACACGTGTTAGCGGCTCAACCCGAAATCGAAAGCGCTCAAGTCGTGGGTGTTGAGATTAACGGCCAGCCTCGTGCCGTGGCCTTTGCGATCGCAAAAAATAAACAATGCCCACCCGACGTGAGCGCAACGCTTAAAGGTGTCGCCAAAACACTCGCCGCGTTCAAAATCCCGGCACACCTTTGGTTTGTTGACGAGTTTCCAACCACTGCAAGTGCCAACGGACAAAAGTTTCAGCGCGTCAAACTCAGAGAAATGGCGCTAGAGAAGCTACAACAGCACTGAAGAGTGTAGACACCTAAAGACGATGGGTCTGATGCTTACGGTACCAAGGTGATTTCAAAAAAAACGTCAGGAGCCCGAACAACCTGCTATGACTTCGCCACACCCGGCTCGTAACGCGCCCCCAACCGCAGCGCCTCAGCCCTTAAAAACTCAAGCGCTAACGCTGCCGGCTCGGGGTCACCCTTTACACCCAATTCGATGTGTGGCACCCCACCGCCCTCACCCACTGAGGGCAAAATAAACGCCCTCACGCCTGGCCATTTTTGCTCGAGCGCTTCGAGTGCAGGCGTAATCCGTGACTCGGGCATGCCGTAGACCAAAAATGAATGTTCAACCTGTTGATTTTTGTGATGCAGGTGCGCATAGCGACTATCGAGCGTCGCCTCAAGCATCGGCCACGCCATTACCGGAAACCCGGGCACAAACGTATGATGTTGAATAAAAAAGCCGGGGATACGATTAAAGGGATTGACCACTGCCTCACAACCCTTTGGAAAGTAACCCATTTGTAATCGCTGCTGATTCTCAGGTGCGTTGATATCAGGATTGCCCCCACCTTTTGCGGCGGTTTCGGCTACCCGCAAGCCGATCTGCTCGGCGGCGAACGGGTGTAACGCCAAAGGTAATTTAAGTGCGGCAGCGGCCGCCTGGCGGGTGTGGTCATCGGGTGTGGCGCCAATGCCCCCGCAGCTAAATACGATATCGCCCGAAGCAAAACTACGTTCGAACGCAGCAGTCAGCAAGGCGCGGTCATCCGACAACACTTCAACCCAAGACAACTGCAAGCCACGCGCGCTCAGTAATTCAATCACCTTAGACATATGCTTGTCTTGCCGACGGCCAGATAGAATTTCGTCGCCAACAATAATCAAACCAAACCGCGCGTTGTCTTGAGTTGCAGACATGATGTTTCCAGAAAAAATTGAAGTCAGTCAAACTTGACGGTAGTCGACATTTCAGCACAAATGCGTGGACCTTGGTCGACTTCTGGCGTGCCAGCGGTAAACATTTAGTGCATTTCGCTACGCAACTGGCGCAAGCTTGCAAGCCCGTAGTGCGTGTAGACCAAGCCCGAGAAGACCGGCAAAAACACCCAAGCAGGAGGCAATAAATTTAAACACGCACAGAAAAAACCAATCGCCCAAAACCCAGTACCGTGACGCGCCAAGAGAATTTTCCGTTCGGCGGCGCTTGCGTGCTCAACAATCGAGTCGAGGCGCATCATGCGCGAAAAAGCAAAGGTCCACCATAAAAGCGACACCAGCAAGCCCAACGGCGGAAACAACCAGAAGGGCAGCGTCAAGACCCAGCCTAATAAAAAGACCACGCTTACCCATAGCGCGTTCCAGAGGCTAACCGCAAAGGCATATTCGCCTTGCCTGGACACTTCGGCATAGCGATGACGCGATAAATGCGAGACCACTAAGGGCATCACAAACACGGCGGCAACGGCTAAGCCAAGAATCCCAGAAGCCGGCAACAGCACCAAGACTGCAAGCAGTGTGAGCAACCAGGCTTTAACCGACAATAACGAGAATAAGCCAAGCGACACTAACCACTCATTGACGTCGATTAACACACTAGAATCAGTCACTTGCTGACTTAGCCAAGCGGTAAGCGGCCCAAGTGCCACAAATAACAGCACGATCACCGCCCCCAGCACAATCAAAAATGGCATCAACAAGGCGAACAACATTCGCGGATGGCATTGCGAGGCTAGCGCTCGGCCAAATGCCTGGCCCACCCCAGCTAGGCCGAATGATTGCTGCGCTGTTTGAATTGGATTCAACGTGAAACTCTCCGAAAGACCGTAGACTCTGCAAGATCGCGCATCTGAGAGTCATCCTCAGTCAGACACGCAAACGAGGCTATCATAGACAAACCTGACCTCTTGTGCCTAAGAAAACGTGTATTTTCCAAACTCACCGACACTGGCTATTGCCCTTGAGCAGCCCGAACACACGCTAGTCATGTGTTTTTGCGCAGCCTGGTGCGATGCATGTAAAGCCTATCAACCAAAGTTCGAAGCCCTCAGCCAGCAACACCCTGAGGCGTGTCTAATCTGGGTAGATATTGAGGACTACCCCGAATTACTAGGCGACGAAGACGTGGAAAATTTTCCAACAATCGCGATTGTGCAAGGCGAGCAGGTTCGTTTTCTGGGAACCTTACTGCCCCATATCGAACATCTCAACCGCTTGATTCAAGCGATGCAAACGCCAGGACAGCCGCAAAGCACTGGATTGCCAGAGGATTTAATTGAGCAACTCAAAACGCTCAGTCAAAAAACCTAAGCTCACGCTCTCGCTTAATCAGACTTTTTTTGCGCAGCACCGAGCAATAATCCCACCGGACGCTTGGTCAATAACGAGTGCTTTTTGACGGTCGTAGCGGGTGCCTGCGCAGCTGCGGCCAAAGAGGCTGCTGACGGCTGGTATGGTTTTGTAAAAAAGTCATCGATCGGCTTGGCTGGTGCACTGTAGCGGCTCGGCCGCGCACCACGTTCTGCGCGCTCGCCATGGCTGCCTCGCGCACCTGGGCCACGCTCAGAAGAGCTCGACGCGCCAGAGCTGCGCTCTGAACCAAAACTCGAACGACCGGTACGTGACTCTTCGCGTGAAGCACCCCGTGCCAGTAACTCACCGGGAATTTCGAGTGTGCCGCGCACGATCGAACTTTTAATGAGTTTTTCGATATCGAGTAAATATTTTTCTTCAGAGGGTGCAAACAATGAAATGGCTTCGCCCAACGCCCCCGCACGACCAGTGCGACCAATGCGGTGAACATAATCTTCAGCGCTATGCGGCAAATCATAATTAATCACACAAGGCACACCCGCAACATCGAGCCCACGCGCAGCGACATCGGTTGCCACCAATACTTCAAGCTCGCCGGCCTTAAAGGCCTCAAGTGCCTTCATACGATCGCCTTGCGTTTTGTCGCCATGAATCGATTCGGCACGTACGCCATCGAGTTCAAGTTGGCGCGCCAAACGACCGGTGCCAATTTTAGTATTTGAAAATACGATCACTTGCTTGAGACCGCGTGACTTCACTAAATGCACAACGGCTGCCCGTTTGGCATCGCCAGACATGGCATAAGCAATTTGCGTGACGGTATCAGCGGTCGCATTGCGACCTGCCACTTCAATTTCAATTGGACTGTTTAAATAGGTACGGCCAAGTTTGCGAATGTCGTTGCTAAACGTTGCCGAGAAAAGCAAGGTTTGCCGTGGAGTGGGCAACAGACGGATGATTCGCTCGAGATCAGGCAAAAAGCCCATGTCTAGCATTCGGTCGGCTTCATCCAAGACCAAAATACCGACCTGGCTGAGGTTAACGTTGCGCTGCTCAACATGATCAAGCAAACGCCCAGGCGTCGCAATCAAGACTTCGCAACCATTACGCAAGGCCTCTTTTTGCGGATTAATATCTACCCCGCCAAACACCACTGTCGAACGCAGCGGGGTGAGCTTGCCATAACGCTTGACACTCTCGGCCACCTGGTCTGCAAGCTCGCGAGTTGGAGTCAAAATCAACGCACGCACTGGATGCCTAGCAGGGGAAGCGCTGCTGTTGGCATGGGCCATCAGGCGATGCAAAATCGGCAAAGTAAACGCCGCAGTTTTGCCCGTACCTGTTTGGGCCGCGCCCATGACGTCTTGCCCAGCCATTGCAAGCGGCACTGCTTGCGCCTGAATCGGGGTGGGTATCGTGTAGCCAGTATCAATCACGGCTTGTAACAGTGATGGATGCAACCCAATTTCAGAAAATGTAGGGGTTGCTGCGACAGGTGTATCGGTTGGTTGAGTATTAGAGGTCAAGTAGTTTGAATGATTGAAGTCATTGAATTATTTAAGGAAACGCCGACTAGTGTACTCCAGTCGAGTGACTAAGCTCGGGATTCCCCTTGGCTGACGCCGCGATTCAAGCCTCTTTGCAACCCTAAAACAACAGTAATAATCCGCGTAAGGACCATAACGCCAACATCCCAGACAGAATCACGAGCAAGCCGTTGCGGGTCGCCAAAAACACCAAGATAGATACCCCGACGGCCAAAAAACGAAGATCAAACTGAGGCCCAACCTGCGTAGTCCAAGGTAGTACATCAGGAACAATAATCCCCACCAGAGCTGCCAGCGGTGCATACCGCAACGCGCTTCGCAATCTGGGCGGCAGCGGAAAATAATGTCCCAATACCAAATAACCCGTTCGACAAAGCACCACGCACAAGGCGAGCAGCAAGATCGCCGAATACAGATAGACGGCATCACTCATCGGGCCGCCCCGCGCGAGGGTTGCTGGGCTTCAGCCCACATCCCCACTACGATCCCGACCACCACGGCAGCCAGCAGGCCTAAACGCAACGGCAAGGTCTGAGCCACCCAGGCCACCAGCGCAGCGGCCAACACCGACAGCAGGATCGGTCGGGTATTTGTTAAAGGCAACATCAAGGCAAGTAGGGCCAGCGTGGCGGCAAAATCAATGGACCAGGACTCTGGCACCACGCTACCCAAGCTGATGCCGATCAAAGACGTGATTTGCCAGAAAAACCATGACGGAATCACCGCCCCAAGAAAGAACCAGTGCTGCTCAAGCGTGCCTTTGCGCGGCGCATCGTGAAACCGAGGCATAAACGCGACAAAAGCGATATCCACGGCCAAATACCCGATGAACAGCCGCTTAGGCCAGGGCAAGTCTTTGAAATAGGGATGCAAGGCAGCGCCAAAAATCACAAAGCGCAAATTGACAATAATGCCCGCAGCAAAAATTAGCCACAAAGGCGCCCCCGCAGCAATCAAGGGCAGCGCGGTCAATTGCGCCGAGCCCGCATACACCAGCAGCGACATCGCAGCGGCAGTCTGGTCGGTCAACCCCGAACGAGACATCGCAACGCCTGTGACAAGACCCCAAATGGTCAAGGCCACCAAGCCCGGCGCCATTGCTCGCAGACCAAGCAAAAATGCCGCGCGCTTTTGCTCGCGCAGGGAGTTCAAAGAAGAGGGCGTGCTCGACAGATCTGACAATTTTTTAGGCGTTTGACACAATTATGGCTATTGTAGACCGCGCCCTTGGTACACTGTCACCATCAATTTTTCTTTGAGATTCGCGATGACGCAAGCCCCCGCCTCTGGCAAAGATCAAGCTCCGGTGCAAGTCGGTGCTGCCGACCTGCCCCTACACTGCCCTGGCCCACGCGCACCACTCTGGAGCATGCACCCACGCGTATTTCTCGATGTGACGCGCACCGGCTCAGTCAATTGCCCCTACTGCGGCACGCGCTACCAATTGGCTGCCGGCACTGTTGTGCACGGCCATTAAGGGTCACGCACATGCCGGTGATGTTCGCAACGCCCGAAGAAGCTGAACTAGCTTTTTACGACGCGCTCGAGCGAGCAGATCTGAGCCTCTTGATGCAAGTCTGGTCTGATGATGAAGAGATCATCTGTGTGCACCCAGGTGGTCTGCGTGTGGTCGGTTCACATGCGGTCAAAGAGTCCTGGCAAGAGATCCTGAACCAAGGCGCCTTGCACATTCGCCCGGCGAAGCTGGTGACCACGCAAAGCCTGATGAGCACCGTACATTCGCTCATTGAACAAATCACCGTACGTAACCAAACCGGTAACGAAGTTGTCCACTGCTACGCCACCAACGTTTATCACAAGGGGCCAACGGGCTGGCGCATGGTGATGCATCACGCCTCGGCCGCACCCGAGCAAACCGGCTTACACGACTCACACGACGCCCCAGGGCTTTTGCACTAACGTCTCAGCATAGTGCCAGCCTCCCTCGATCTTTCGCCCTGTCACGCGCCAAACTGGTTGCCTGAACGACATACCCAGACCCTATTTGGCGCCTTAGTCGCGCCGACAAATCGGCTTCGTTTCGCGCGGGCGCGTTATGACACCCCCGATGGCGATTTTATTGATTTGGATTGGGCCGCACCGAGCTTAGCCACTCAGCCCAAGCACACCCAAGACAGCGCTTTGCGCAACACCGCCGCCTCGCACTGGCTGACACAAACAGAGCAACAACAACTGCGCGAGATCACACAGGCACCCGCCTTGCTGCTGTTGCATGGGTTAGAAGGCAACAGCAGCAGTCGCTATGCGCAGTCGATCGCCACCTACTTCAAAGCAAGAGGCTGGGTCGTGGTGATCGCTCATTTTCGCGGGTGCTCTGGCTTTGCCAACCGACTGGCACGCGCTTATCACTCAGGCGACTCTGCCGACATCGGTTTTATTCTTCAAACAGTCAGGCAGCAAGTACCTCAGGCGCGTTGGTATGCAGCAGGCGTTTCGCTCGGGGGTAATGCATTATTAAAATACTTGGGTGAGCAGGCCGCACAACTGCCCTGGCTTGTGGGGGCCGCGGCTATTTCTGCCCCCATTGACTTAGTTGCCGCGGGCAATCACCTGTCAGACAACAGCTTTAACCGCGAAGTGTATTCGCGTCATTTTTTACGCTCACTCAAGCCCAAAGTGTTTGAGAAGGCGCGCAGATATCCAGGCGTCATTGATACCTTCAAGGTCAATCAGGCGCGCGACCTGCGCGACTTCGATCACGCCTATACAGCGCCCATGCACGGTTTTAAGGATGCCATCGATTACTGGACTCAATCTGCCAGCAAACCCTGGCTGAAAAAAATTGTCACACCGACTCTAGTCTTGAACGCCAGAAACGATCCCTTTTTACCAGAACACACTCTGGTGGGGCCTAACGATTGCAGCGACGCGATCACTTTGCATCAGCCGGCTTTGGGCGGGCATGTTGGCTTTGTCAACGGCCCTTGGCCCGGCCACTTAAACTGGTTACCTGAAAGACTCAACCGTTTTTTTGACGCGCTGTCGTACCCTACGACTTAAAGCGCTCAAGCAATCTGCGGTCTTCTGCAATCTTGGCGGTTAACGCACGAATCTGCACATCCAGCTGTGACTGCAAATAAAAATCTTGTGACAAGCTACGCGCCTGCTGCAACTGCGCAACCGCAGCGGACAAAGCCCCTAACTGCTCATAGTAAGACGCCATCGACTGTCGCGCAGCAACAGGCTCGTTTAAGTGATCGTGACTGTTGCCCAGCATTTTATAAAAATCAGGCTCAACCTTTGGCCAGCGCTTGATTTGCTCTTGCAAATACGTAATAGCCTCTTTGTTTTTCGCCTGTAACTGCAAACACTGGGCCACCTTTAATGCAAAGGCACGCCGATCAGGCCAGCGCTTTTGGGCAGATTGAGCCGCTAGCAAAGCCTGAGCAACTTGCTTGCGAGCCAAATCAAGTTCGATACGCTGCAAATCCATATAGGGCGAGTTCGCGTTCAACGCTTGCGCCTGCTCAAGCGAGCTCGCGGCCGTTTTGAAATCTTTGCGTACCACTGCAGCAAGCGACAACCCGTACCAGGCAGCTGCTTGCCTGACCGCGCTGCCACTTGTCGTTGCACCTGCCTTAGCGTTCACCCTTATCTCCTCTTGCATTTGCTCAATCGCTTGCACCAGCGCCCGAGGGTCTGTGGCTTGCAGTACGCGAGCTTTAGCTCGCACAAACCAGAACTCATCTGTGGCCTGATAACTAGCGATGGGTAACTGTCGGATACGGTTTTGCATATCGGTCATACGTGAAATGCTAAGCGGATGGGTTGAGACATACACGCCGCCACCGCGACCTTCGTTCAAGCTCGCGGTCTGCATCAAGCGTCCAAACATCACCGCCATCCCGTTTGGGTCGTAGCCCGCCTTGCGCAACATTTCAAAACCCGTGCGATCAGCCTCTTGCTCTGCGTCGCGTGAAAATCCAAGTTGTTGCGCGATGGCGGCCGCCTGACCGAAGGCGGCAATCCCCATTGCAGCCTGACCGCCGCCTGGAGTCAGCGCGGCAAGAATCGCTGCCGCAATCGTGGCGATTGCAATGTGACTGCTCTGCTGCTGCTGCGTCAGCCCTCGGGCAATGTGCCGCTGGGTGACGTGAGCGATTTCGTGCGCGAGCACCCCAGCGAGCTCATCCTCGGCGCCTGACGACACAATTAAACCGGTATGAACCCCTATGTACCCACCGGGCATGGCAAACGCATTGACAATCGAATCACGCACGCCAAACACCTCAATGTCGGGTGCCCCGCCCGGGGCATGCGAGGCAAGTCGTTTACCCATCGCGTTAAGATACTGACTTAAATCAGGATCTTTGATGTAATCAGGATCGCGGCGTCCTTCGACCATGATTGCCTCGCCCAAGCGCCGCTCAAGCGCCGGCGACAGGTCTGAGCTTGACGCGGCCCCTAGCGAGGGTGCAGAGGAGGGCTGTGCCCAGGCACTTTGCCAGCCGAGGCTGAGAACCAACAGCCCCACCATGCATTTTTTAGGCATCGATTGCAGGGAATTCATTAAACTGTCATGAGTCATACGTTTATGATAGCGGCAGTTACATTTGGTTCCGCAGATTTGCGGGCCTACCTTCAGGAATAAATTATGCGTCCCGTTCGCAAAGCAGTCTTCCCCGTTGCCGGCCTAGGCACTCGTTTTTTGCCCGCTACCAAGGCCATGCCCAAAGAAATGTTACCCGTTATCGACAAACCCTTGATCCAATATGCGGTTGAAGAGGCCGTCGCTGCCGGTATTACAGACTTGATTTTTGTGACCGGCCGCAATAAACGCGCCATCGAAGATCATTTTGACTCGGCCCCCGAAATGGAAGCTGAGCTTGCCCGCAAAGGCAAAGCTGAA
>JBAWWV010000005.1:0-40039 GCA_037146575.1 Alcaligenaceae bacterium
GTACCGAACCGTAAGGGATCAAGAACATACTAAATTACCATTAAAGGCTGAATCGTTATATCCCACCATGGCAGGTCGTCTGAACGCAACAGCCGCTTTTCAAGCTCCTGCTTTTCTTGGCCGCAAAGTTTGACACCCTTCTCGTAAATGGCATCGACCAGGCATGCCATGGTGCGCATGCCTTTCCAGCAAAAATTACCAGCCCGATTGATGACCGTACCCACCGTGCTGAGCAAGTAACCATTCCATGATTTTTCCAGCCCCGCCCCCAACGATGAATATGCGACGCTGATGAAGAATAAGCTTAAAGGAGTGCTAGAGTCAGCGCAATAATATTCTAAGAAGCCAGTCGGGCGACCCACCAAGGGTCGTTGATTTCAATCGAGTACGACAAAATTTTCCGGTGACTTTCGCACAAATAGTTTGACGGCGTAATAAGATAGTGACCTGTCTGGTTTTATCGGACCATTTTCATTTAGAAACGAAGGCTCCGGTTGTTGAACTGCTTTTCCATCCAGATACGTACTCAAGCGGCGTTTGATAATCCAAACTTGAATGCGGTCTGATCGTATTGTAATGTTCCCGCCACTGCTCGATTAAAACCTTTGCATGCTTTCGGCTATGAAACCAGTTCATTGCCAAACATTCATCCCTAAACTTGCCATTAAAGCTCTCGTTCGTGCCGTTCTGCCATGGCTTGCCAGGCTCAATCAACATGTTTGTCATCCCATGGCGAGCCGCCCAGTCTAACAACACCGTACTCACAAACTCCGGGCCATTATCGCTTCGCAGATACGTCGGATATCCGCGTTTTGCCGCAACGGCCTGCAACACCTCGACAACCCTTTTGCCTCGGATCGAGCCTGCAACATCAATGAATAAACTTTCCTTCGTAAACTCGTCGATCATCGTCAGACATTTTAATTTCTGTCCGTTCGCACAGGCATCAAAGACAAAGTCATAGCTCCACACTTCATTCGGTCGGCTAGGTGCACCGATTTGCGTACGTTCAGGGCGATAGCGTTTCTTGGTCTTCTTTGCCGGTACCTGAAGCCCGTGCTTTGCCCAGATCCGAGCTGTACGGTCTCGTCCAAGCGACATGCCATCACGCCGTAAAAAGATCCTCACTCGTCTGGCCCCAAACCGAGGGTACTTGTCAGAATAGTGACGCATAGCCTGAACAATCGGTGCATCCTTGATCGGCATCTTGCACGTATAGGTCAAACCTGATCTTGCAACTTGAAGCAGCGCACAGGCCCGTCTTTGGCTGACCCCGCGCTCGATGGCATAACGAGCCTGGGCCAATCGAGCCTGCACGCTCACCACTTTTTTGCGGTGATCTCCTTCATGACCTCGATTTCCAGATCACGTTCAGCCAAAATCTTCTTTAGCCGGCTGTTCTCCTGCTCTAAATTACGCAGCCTTTTAACGTCATCCGTACCCATATCGCCAAATCGCTTACGCCAGACATAAATCGAGGACTCACCCACGCCATGCCGCTTGGCTACCGCTGCAATTGGGTCCCGATCAGCTTCTTGCAATATGCGAACGATCTGTTCGTCCGTAAATCGTGCTTTCTTCATCACTGCTCCTTGCTGTCAAGGAGCCATTGTCTCTAATTTCGCTTGGTCTGAAAATCCCAGGGCAGGTCAATAGAGTTCAATGGTCATAAAGCTATCCATTTGAACAACTGAAGGATTTTAATCATGCAGTATTGGTGGGTAAATCAAAACCAAACGCATCGGCAAGAGGTGTCAGGTGGATTTTTATGGTCACCAAAAACTAAAAAAACTGGTGTAAAAAATCCGTTTTATGAATTTATGACAGAGGTGGAAGCGGGAGACGTAATATTTTCTTACTTCAATCAACAAATAAAAGCTGTAGGTATCGCAACTGCAAGGGCTGGCTGCCCGAGGCTTAGCTGTATCAGGTCGTGAGACAGTGAGTGAGTTTGCACGCCTGAGCTTTCAAGAGCAGATTGAGTTAGTCGCGCAAGATCTGAAGACTGACTTCTGGCACGAGGAATCGAGGGTCATTGCCAACTCATACGGCGCCTACCTGTTCCTGCACGCCCAGACCCTGCTGCCAGCCTACGTGGGCAAGGTGCTCTTGCTGTCACCCATCGTTGGTGGGTTTTCAAGCGGCGAGACGGCAACGCACTTTGTGCCACCCAGATCACGTCAGTTGATGAAGCTGACTCAAGAGGGTAAGTACCCCGTAGCTAAGAACTGTGAGATCCACGTCGGTGAGCTGGACTGGCAAAGCAATCCTGAGAGTGTCACTGCACTAGCCAAGCTAGCGGGTTGGGACGCGACCGTCGTGAAAGGCGCGGGGCATATGTTGCCTAAAGAGTATGTGGGGGCGGTGCTGAAGGGGTGGTTGGGTAAATAACAACAGATTTTTAAACCTGAAAGAGAACCGTCAAAAAAGCCTGTTTAGGATACTTGGCTCTTCATCATTAACGGGGGACAACGGTATTCATTAAACTTGTTTTTGCGAAGAAACACATTTAATGGAGCTAATACCGATGTCCCAAATCGATTCTATCCTAGGTCTACCTGGGCTGGCCGTTCAGCGCGTGGATCGCAAGCTAGGGATCCATGTCTGGGCCAAGCCCACTACCCGCCCGCCTTGTGTTCACTGCGCGAGCGACGCGGTACGTATCAAGGCCACCCACAGCCGGACGCTCAAGCACACCCGCCAAGGCAATCAGATCATGATTCTGCACTTGAGCATACCCAAGTACCACTGCCTGAGCTGCAACCGTTACTTCCGCCATCAGTTCCCTTGGGCCCGCCCGCGACTGCGGGCCACCGAGTCTTATCGCCTTGAGGTGTTTGAAGCCCACGATGGAGGCGTCAGCCAGAGCAAACTTGCGCTCACGCATCGCATCGGCAGTGCCACGATTGAGCGCTGGTACCAACACCTGATCAAGCGTCGAGTCTCAGAGTTATCTGGCCGAGCGTGCCCGAGGGTGCTGGGCATAGACGAACATTTTTTTAGTCGTAAAAAGGGCTACGCCACTACGCTGGTCGACCTTAAAAACCATAAGGTGTTCGATGTCGTGCTTGGACGCTCCGAACCCAGCCTGAGGCAGTATTTAAGCCGCCTGCCAGGCCGAGAGTTGGTGCAAATCGTTGTGATGGATTTGTCAGAAACGTATCGCAACATCGTGCAAAAATACTTTCCAAACGCAAAGATCGTGGCCGACCGCTTTCATGTCATCCGGCTCGTGAATCACCACTTCCTCAACCTGTGGAAACAGCAAGATCCGGTTGGCAGAATGAACCGTGGCCTCTTGAGCCTGATGCGTCGACACCAGTGGAACCTGTCCCAAGAGCAGCGCGATAATCTTCTCAGGTATCTAGAACCATTCCCCGTTCTAAAAGCTCTGTACTTTGCCAAACAACGCCTTAATAAATTGCTACGCCTTAAGAACTTAACAGCCAGACACGCTCAACGTTTTTTGGGTAGATTGCTTAAGTTGATTACGCAGTTTGCTCAGAGCCCGGCAAAGACGTTAGCCAACACACTGACCTCATGGCTTGAGCCAATCGTCAGGATGTGGCGCTTCTCAAAGTCCAACGGGATCACTGAGGGATTCCACACTAAAATGGAAATGATGTCCCGAAGGGCATATGGGTTTAGGAACTTTGAGAATTACCGGCTAAGGGTCTTGGCCCACTGCGGTTGGAACGGCGTATTTTGCCGTGTTTGATGAGTACTGCTAATTTGATGAATACTGCCATCCCCCGTTAATGGGGTAGAGCCCAATTCTTTTAAACTTTTGATTTTATTGATTATTTTGGTGGGCGGTACAAGTTTCGAACTTGTGACCCCTGCCGTGTGAAGGCAGTGCTCTACCACTGAGCTAACCGCCCAATCTTGACGCGAACTTGCGATCGCTAGATTGGAGTTCTGGACGAATCCAAGGGCCGAATTATACACAGCCGCGCCCTTTTACTTCAAAGATGGCAAGAGTGTTGAGATAAACAGGCAGTCTGTTCGCACTAAATTAGCTGACAAAACCGACTTCAGGTGGCGGCCCAGCGCCGGATCGAGCTGAGCCTGAAGATAGCAAGCGTTACCTTACCCCTTCGGGCAACCATTCTCTATGGGTTTACCGTTGATACGATCCTTTACCCACTCAAGGTACATGGGAGCAGAAACGCCGGGGGTTGAAAAGTGAGTTTGTTCACCTGGCAGCTGAACTCTTGCTACATTCGCGCCCATTGAGCACAGCTGCTTTTGATAGAGCTCATGCATAACAGGAGGCACGACAGTATCTTTTGTGCCCCAGTAAATCGCGACGGGCGCGACTGGTTTTATGGGTTTGACGCTACCATCAACAAACGCCTTAATCCATGCCGAGGAGTTGCTAGCTTGGGGATTCACTAGAGATTTATATTTATCTCCATAGGCATAGTTAAAAGAATCAGCCATCACATGAACACATTTGTTACTTGATAATTGATCCGCGACCTTTGCACCCTCTTCAGTCAGTAAATCAGTGAGCTTAAGCTCGGGATAGGCGGCCTGAGTGCCCCAGAGCCCCATCATAAAGTGGGTAAATAAGAATACATTAGAGACATTCGCCTCAGTAAACTCTTTCATCACTTTGACCGCACCAGCTGCATCGAGCGGGGCCTTTGGCAGCAGAGCTGCCAAATCTTCTGGTGCCAAGGCGACAAATCCAAGATACTGTAGATTATCTGCGGCAGTACCCTGTTGAGCCTGATAGTCAGGCAGACTTGCCGCAGCAATCGTTGCACCCCCGCCCTGTGACCAACCATAAACAACAGTCTTTTTGCCCGCACCGACTTCGGTCATAGAGCTCGCTGCTCGTGCGGAGTTAATGACATCTCTGCCATTAGTTTGTGCAACGGCATATTGATGCTTACCACCACCGCCAAGACCTTGGTAGTCGGTAGCAACCACGACGTAACCTTCGTTAATGAACTCTTGGCCCTTCGGAATCCCAAAGTCAGTCCAAGAGTTTCCATCCATTAGAAAGTACTCATTAAGCGCACGAGTTGGATCGATAACTTGGGAGGGGCCACAGTTTTGGGCAGCGCCTGTTGTGCCATGAGCCCATGCCAAAATGGGTCTGCCTTCTTTGGGGGCTGGGCCAACCGGGGCGATCACCAGCGCCGTAGCAATTGTCTTACGCTCACCGACATCAGATGAAATGTAGGCAATTTTCCAAGCCTGCGCGCCTTTGAGTGACGTCTGAATCTGCTCTTTTTTGATCACTTGGCCCAATACTCCAGTTGGGCTCATTTGTATGACTGACTCATAAAAAGGCGCAACAGGAGGCGCTGCGAGCGCATTAGAAAAAGCAAAATAAAAACTCGCGAGGACTAGGTTTTGAACAAGTGATTTCATGGGTTAATCCTACGGCTGTGAATTTATGTTAAAGGCTTACTTTACATCCCAAAAATCCTAACATAAACTGCAATCAATTAGTTGAAACACTTGAATCAACGAATTTTTTATAGCTCCTTTTGATCATGAAAAAAACCACCCTCGTCGCCGCAACATTATGTAGTTTGCTTGCGTCACTAAACGTCTATGCCCAAGATAAACCGGTTGTTGTCCCGCAAGTGACGAACGAGTGGCACGGATCGATTTCTCCCTACCTGTGGGGCGTCAATGTGAATGGGTCGCTCTATTACGACCAGTCGAAGCTAGGCACGGTCACTATGGGAACCGGTCAATTGTTGCAAGCTCTAAACGTTGGCGGCATGCTTTTTGCCGAATTACATAAAGGTAATTTCGGTGTCATGGCTGATTTGTTTTACGCAAAAATGACCTTGAACAAATCATCTGTTGTTGGTCAGGTGGATCTTGGTTCGAAGACTACGGCAGAAACTGGGGTCTATACCTTGGCGGGGACATACACGTTGCATAACACTAGTAATAGTTACGTTGACGCCCTTGCCGGTGTTCGTATTTTGGCCTTGAACACAACAACGAATATCAGCATCGGGGATACACCCTATAGTGCGGTTGCAAAGATGTCGTCGACCATCGCTGATCCAATCGTGGGTGTCAAAGGACGTTTTCGTATTGCCGATTCAGAGTATTTTGTGCCGTTTTACGTAGATGTGGGTGGTGGCAGTTCAAACACCCAGCTTACCTCGCAACAGTTGCTTGGCATTGGTAAAGCTTACGATTGGGGCGAGGCCACCCTCGCATTTAAGAATCTGTATTACAAACAAAAAAGTCAAAGCAGCGCAACGGCCGATCTAAACATGTATGGCGTGCTCGTGGGGGCAACGTTTAGGTTCTGAAGTTAACGTTGGTTAGATCTTTCCTGTACAACCTCGCTCAAAACTACCCTCGCGCTATTACTTCAAAGAGGGCAAGAGCGTTGTAACCATCAAGCCAAAAACGCTCAGACACATGGTTGCGACTCCTCCGCCAATCCAAAGAACAACCTTGTGCGAACTTGTAAGCACTGTGACGTCAGCGCGCAAGCCAGCAAAGTCTGCACGCAAACCAACAAATTCAGCTATGCAGCCATCAATCTTCGCCTCAAGGCGACCTGTCTTAGCCTCGAGCCGATCGGTTTTCTCTTCGAGCTGTTTGATCTCAGCCTTCACCTCGCTACCCAACGCAATTAAATCAGCCTTGGTTACGTACTGCCCGCACTCTCGTTCAAGCACCTTTTGCAACTGTTTTAAATCAGCCTTGGTCGAATACTGCACGCACTCTCGCTCAAGAACCTCTTGCAATTCTTGTGCATGAACTTCAGCTTGGGCGCGAGGCAGGCCCGTATTAACCAGTTTTGTGGCGTAGGCCAAAGAATTAAACATAGTCATCGTGCATCCTTCAACATTGAATCTTTAGGCTAGACCGCCTGCAGTCCCTACTTTGAACTGCCGCAAAGTCAAACGCAAGAGCTTGACCCAGACTCTTACAAACACTTACACAAGCCTGCTAAAAAGGGCTATGAACCCGCCCTAATCGACTGGTAACAAAGTAAGCCAAGCCAAGCGTGCCATCCTAAGCAAAATCGGCCATAATCCTCATCAAACAACATTGATACGAGACAAGCCTTGAAAATCACCGCAATCACTGCAATTCCCTTGTCCTTTCGACTTGATCAGGGCAAAACGGTCACGATGGGGATTGGCAGCACGACCAAGCGCGACACGATTATTGTGCGGGTCGAAACCACTGAAGGCATTACCGGTTACGGCGAAGCCCACCCAGGCCGCAGCCCTGGGGCCGTGGTCAGCCTGATTCACAATACGCTGGCCCCGATGCTGATCGGCATGAAAGCGACTGACGTGATTGGAGTCTGGAAGCGCGTGCATCGTATGCAACTGTCAAGCCACGGAGTAGGTTCGGGCGCCTCGCTGGGCTTATCGGGCATCGACATGGCGCTTTGGGATATCAGGGGCAAGGCCGCCAAGATGCCTTTGTATGAACTGCTGGGCGGCAGCAAGCGTCGCTTGCCCGCCTACGCTGGGGGCATCTCGTTAGGCTATCAACCCAAAGAGTCTTTGGCAGAAGAAGCCCAAGAATACGTTGCACGGGGCTACAAAGCGATCAAGCTCAGACTAGGTGACTCAGCCAAAGCTGACATTGAACGTGTGCTGCACGTGCGCAAGGTACTGGGCGACGATATTGATATTTTGACTGACGCCAACACTGCCTACACCTTGGCTGACGTGCGGCGTGTATTGCCCGTGCTGGCAGACATCAAAGCCGGTTGGCTTGAAGAACCCTTTGCCTGTAACGATTTTTCGTCGTACCGCGAAGCCGCAAAAATTACGTCGCTTGTGCCGATCGCCGCTGGCGAAAATCATTATGGTCGCTTTGAGTTTGCGCAATTACGCGAAGCGGGTGCGGTACAAATCTGGCAACCTGATTTGTCAAAATGCGGCGGCATCACCGAAGGCCTGGCCATTGCAGCCATGGCCTCAGCCTATCGTATCCCCATGCATACACATAGCTCAGCCACCGGCATTAACCATGCTGCCACCATTCACTTTATGGCTGCGATTGAAAATTCAGGCTACTTTGAGGCTTGCGTGTCGCACTTTAATCCCTTGCGCGATATGTTTGGCACCACCTTTGAGATTGGCGCAGACGGTTGCGTTGAACCTCTCGATAAGCCTGGGATTGGGCTTGAGATTGATGAATCGTTATTTGCCAAGTACCCGCTAATTGATGGGCCTGGCTATGTGGTGAAATTTTAGGTCGGCAACGACGCGTCGACTGCATACTTAACTTGAAAGACAAAGAGCTACGGCTGCCTCATATTGCCGTCTAACAACTACAACAATACTTCCCTCACCACCCGGAGGCATCATGTTTAAAACAGTTGAAAAACTTTTCGCACTGCTCATTGTGGCTCTTTCGATGATTGCTACAACACACTCACAAACCTTTCCAGAGCGCACAGTGAAAATCGTTGTGCCGTACCCACCAGGCGCGTTTAACGATTCACTGGCGCGCATGTCTAGCGAAAAGCTCACCAAGCTTTGGAATCAGACTGTCGTGGTTGAAAACAAACCTGGTGGCAACACCACCATCGGCAACAACTACGTTGCCAAGTCGCCTGGTGATGGCTACACGATTTTAGTCACGCCCCTGCCCTTCTCGGCCTTACCAGCTCTGTACGGAAAAAAACTTCCCTATGATGCGCTGAACGATTTTCAAGCGCTGATTTTGGCCGGTGTTGCCAATAACGTTCTGACCACTCGCAAAGACCTTGGCCTTAAAAATGTCAACGAGTTGATTGCCTATGCCAAAAAGAATCCGGGCAAGCTCAACTACGGCTCAACTGGCTCGGGCTCGTCAAACCATCTATCGACAGAACTTCTGATGAGCATGACCGGCATCAAACTGACGCACGTGCCCTACAAAGGCAGCGCCCCCGCAGTGGCTGCGCTCATGGCGGGCGAAATCGACGTGCTGTTTGACAACATTCCAAATATTATTGGGCAAATCAAAGCGGGCACGGTCACCGCCATTGCAGTTACTGGTTTAAAGCCTTCGTCGCTCTTGCCTGGTATCCCAACAGTCTCTGAAAGCGGTGCACCGGGGTTTGAAGTCAACGTCTGGTTTGGCATGCAAGTGCCTGCGGCGACACCCAAAGCGGTTGTGGCTCAGATTAATCGTCAACTCGCTGCAATCTTTCGCGAACCAGACATCACCAAACGCTTTACTGATGCAGGCGTAGAGGTGGTGGCCAGCACGCCTGAAGAATTCAGCGCCTTGCTCAAGAGCGAAGTCGCCAAATGGGGCAAAGTCGTAGAAGACGCCAACATTAAAATCGAGTAAGAGCTACTGGCTGTATATCGCGAGGGTTGGTGGATACAACCCTCGACGCGGACAGACCAATCAAGCGTTGTGAAGAAAAACCTTTTAGTCACCAAATCAACTACCCCAGCCCGAACGGTTGGGGTTTCATGAGCAAAATGATGAAGATTAAAGACGTTACCCTCACCTTGTTTAGCTGGGACGACATCCCCGCAACGAGCTACGGCGCGCACACGGGTCGCTTCTCTGGTGGAAGCAAACTGGGCTTGCTTGCCATCACTACTGATCAAGGGATTACAGGCCACGCCTTTTTAGGTTCTGCGTTTTATCCGGCGGATATGGATGGCGCAAGCTTGATCAAGTACCTCAAGCCGATTTTGCTCAATCAAAATCCACTTGACCGCGAACGTCTCTATAAAGCCATGTGGAAACGGGTGCGTACCACCACGGCACGCGCCATTGGTGCGATGGATGTCGCACTGTGGGACATCGCCGGAAAAATTGCAGGCCTCCCAATTCATCAATTGCTTGGATCCTATCGTGATCGTATCCCGGCCTACATCAGTTCGGCCGTGTTAGCGACACCAGAGGCTTACGCTGATGAAGCTCAGCATTACAAGTTACTGAACATGGCGGCGTATAAGATTCATCCACCACAAGTGTGGCGAGACGACATCAAGGTGTGCGAGGCCGTACGCAAGGCAGTTGGCGACGACTACACCTTAATGTTGGATTCGGTGTGGAGCTATGACTACCCTGCCGCCTTGCGTGTGGGGCAGGCGATCGAGGCGCTTGATTTTTATTGGTATGAAGACCCGTTGGCCGATGCAGATATTTACAACTATCTTGAACTGAAAAAGCACCTGACGATCCCCATCATGGCAACCGAGTATCCAGCAGGTGGTTTGGATTCGTACGCGCCTTGGATCAAAGAACGCGCCACTGACTTCTTACGCGGCGATGTCGCTGTTAAGGGTGGCATCACAACCCTGATCAAGACCGCCCATTTAGCCGAAGCCTTTCATTTAAATTATGAAGTGCACCATGGTGGCAACTCGCTGAATAACTTTGCGAATCTACATGTGATCATGGCGCTTCAAAACACCGAACTCTTTGAAGTGTTGTTGCCGGCAGAATCTCAAAAGTATGGGCTGTTACAGGATATCGAAATCGACGCGCAAGGAATGATTCACGCACCCATGGCACCGGGGCTTGGCGCGCAAATCGATTTTGAACTGATCAAACGCAAAACGCTAGGGGTATTGACCTAACAGGAAGCGTCAAGCGTCCCTGAGGCCCGCGCAAGATGATTACTGCAAACCAATTGGCTGTCATCGCACGTTACTGAAAAATAACTCTTGCGAGCAATCAGGTCTTGGCCTCAGCACCCTGCTCAGCCTCATACTGCCGCCACACACAAGCGCCTTTGGCGGCTTTATCTAACGCGGCAAGGTAGGATTCGTGCGCCAACAAGTCAGCTGCACTGGGCAAGATTACGGGCAGATTTAACGCTTCAAGTCGCTGCTCGTTGGCGGCCACACTTGCAGTTTCTGGCACGTCAAAGTTGTCGATCATCAAACTGTCTTGGCCCCGCGTCATGGCGAGCCAAACTTCAGCGAGCAGCCGCGAATCTAAGAGTGCGCCGTGCAACTGCCGATGCGCGTTTGACACCCCGTAGCGATCACATAAGGCATCCAGAGAATTACGTTTGCCTGGATGCAGGGTCTTGGCATGCGCGAGCGAGTCGGTGACGCCCGAGCAAAAATTCGTGACGGGTTCGCGATCGATACGCTTGAGCTCGGCATTTAAAAACTTCAAATCGAAAGGCGCGTTATGGATGATGAGTTCAGCGCCGTCAATAAAGGCTAGAAATTCGTCGACCTGTTCTTCAAAACGCGGCTTGGTTGATAAAAAGTCTGTGGTCAGCCCGTGCACCTCCAGCGCACCCGCATCGCTGTCGCGCCCGGGGTTGAGATAAGTATGAAAATCGCGTCCAGTGATCCCGCGGTTCAGTACCTCAATGGCACCAATTTCGACGATACGATGCCCATAAGCAGGATCGAGACCTGTCGTTTCAGTATCGAGAATAATCCAGCGCATCGTGTGGGTGACCTAGGTGAATTGAAGCGGTGACTGAATCATACGATATCGGTGCACTCATACGATATCATCGCGAAAGCCTCAAAAACTTACAACCGCGATCGGGCATCCTCAACGCCACGGTTCGCCAACAGATCTGCCCGTTCGTTACCCGGGTCTCCGGCATGACCCTTGACCCAATGCCAAGTGATGTCGTGCTGCGCAACCAAGCCATCTAGCAACAGCCAGAGATCAGCATTTTTTACTGGTTTTTTGTCGGCCGTGCGCCAGCCGCGCTGCTTCCAACCATGGATCCACTCTGTCATACCCTTCATGACATATTGCGAGTCGATATGCAGAGTCACCTTGCACGGACGTGTCAGGGCACGCAAGGCCTCAATCACGGCCATCATTTCCATGCGATTGTTAGTGGTGAGCGGTTCGCCCCCGTGCAGGGTTTTTTCAACGTTACCGCGCTTTAACAAAACGCCCCAACCGCCCAGACCTGGGTTGCCTTTGCAGGCGCCGTCAGTCCAGATTTCTACAGTGTCTTCAGTATTCATAACTTGCTCATTCATTGAACGGCTTCGGGCCGGTTTTTTGCTGCAAGGTTGCCCCTGCGGTTTGACGCGCACCTTTGCGCAAGGGTGCGGCACTTTTCCAGCGGGGGGTGATGAGTCGCATGCCAGCCACGCGTTTGACGGCTGAAACAACGTACACCGCGCCGCACACCGGCCACCAGCGGTTGCCAGCCGCCTCGGCGAATGCAAAGCGGTCGAGCCATTTTTGCGACCGAAGGGGGGGGACATAACAGCCGAACTGACCTAATTCGATTTCGAACGACAACAACTTGAGCCAGTCTTTTAGGCGGGGCAGAGACACCTGAGCATGAACGGGCTGCGGTAACCAAGGCGCTAAATACGGGATTCGATGGCGCACGCCCCAAAGACTCCAGGGGTTAAATCCTGAAATAACGACTCGACCCTCAGGGACTAAAACACGCTCAACTTCGCGCAAAACCTGATGCGGGTGAGCGCTTGCTTCTAAGCCATGTGGCAAAACCAAAAGGTCTACACTTTGCGAATCAAAAGGCAAGAACTCTGGTTCGGCCAAGACCACGCCCGCCCAATCAGCCGCAGGCAAGGCAGGCAGTTCGGCACCGGCGTACGCCTTAAAGGGCATACGGTTGGCACGCAAGAGGTCGAGATTAGGCTGCCCTAGTTGCAACGCGTGATAGCCGAACACGTCGGCAACCATCTTATCGAAGCAGGTTTGCTCAAAGCGCTGCACATACTGGCCAAGTTCGCTTTGGCGCCACTGCTCAAAGTCTACAATAGCGGATTCTGGTATGGACACGTGTTCTCAAAAAATGAATAAAACTCACCACCAACCTGACTTTGCCCAGCCAAGCCCTGGCATCTCTCCGATCTCGGCCTTCAGTGACAACTATATCTGGTTAGTCTCGAACGGCCGCCAAGCCTTGGTGGTTGATCCTGGTCAAGCCCAGCCAGTGTTGCAAGCTCTTAAAGATCAGCAACTCTCGCTGAACGCTATTTTACTCACCCATCACCATGACGACCATGTTGGCGGGGTGGCTGAGCTGGTGGCTCAAACAGGTGCTAAAGTTTGGGGGCCCGCCGGCGAGGTCTTACCCGTTTGCGACGTTGCGTTGGTTGAAGGCGACACCTTCGAAGACACTTCGCTGCAGCTAAAACTTTCAGTTTTAGATATTCCTGGCCATACCGCAGGGCATATTGCATTTTTTGGTAACTTTGGCACCACCCCAGTTGTGTTTTGTGGAGATACACTATTTGCGGCAGGTTGTGGGCGCGTGTTTGAAGGAACCCCTGCTCTGATGGAGGCGTCTCTTGCAAAACTGGCGGCGCTACCTGTGGATTCTCGTGTGTACTGCGCACACGAGTACACCTTGTCAAACATGCGCTGGGCCTGCGCAGTTGAACCCGATAATTTTGCACTGCAGCGCTGGCACGAACACGCCAACGAGCAACGTCGCTTAAACCAGCCCACTCTCCCCAGCTCGATCGAACTTGAGTTGGCCTGTAACCCGTTTTTACGTGTGCGTCAGCCAAGTGTTGTGCAAGCTGCCGCCAACTGGGCGCAACGCGAACTCACCACACCTGTTGAAGTGTTCGCAGCACTCAGAGAGTGGAAAAACAATTTTCGTTGAGTGCCATGCGTTTTTTTCGCCTGTTGTGCATGCTCAGTATTCTGATTTTGGTCGGCTGTGCCGGACCCGATCAAAAAGGCCGCTACGTTGCTGAGGATACCTCGCGAACCATCGATCTAACGATCCCACCGCTCGACGCTTGGGAGCGAATTCGCCGCGGGTTTGCCATACCTAATTTGAACACCCCACTTTCGGCCAAATGGACAGCTTATTACGCCTCGCATCCCGAAGGGATGCAGCTTATGGCCGAACGTGCCGGGAAATACTTGTATTACATCGTTGACGAAATCAACCGGCGTGGCCTGCCCACCGAGTTGGCCCTGCTGCCTTTTGTTGAAAGCGCCTATAACCCTGTCGCGTATTCAAGCGCCCGAGCCTCGGGGCTTTGGCAGTTTATCCCAAGCACAGGCACGCAGTTCAAGCTTAAGCAAGACTGGTGGCACGACCAACGGCGCGACCCAATTGCCTCAACCAACGCCGCACTCGACTACCTTGAATATCTATTTGAGTTTCAAGGTGACTGGTACCTTGCACTGGCCTCGTACAACTGGGGTGAAGGCTCAGTCAAACGCGCTGTCACGCGCAATATGGCGCTGGGCAAACCCACCGACTATCTGTCGCTCAGTATGCCCAATGAGACGCTGAATTACATTCCCAAGCTTCAAGCAATTAAAAATATCGTGGCTGACCCCGAGCGCTACGCTGTCGTTCTACCCGAGGTCGATAACAGCCCCTATTTTGTTGCGGTGCAAAAGAAAGTCAACATCGACTTTGCTCTTGCAGCACAATTGGCCGAAATGCCAATTGAAGACTTTCATGCCCTCAACCCGTCGTTTAATCAGACCGTCATCTCGGCTCAAGAAGATCACGTTGTCGTTCTACCTCGCAACAAAGTTGATATTTTCAATGCCAACCTTTTGCAATACAAAGGCGAGCTTTCATCCTGGAAAACCTACGAGGCCAAGCAGGGCGAGACCTTCAGTTCAATTGCGGCCAAGTTTGGGGTCTCAGAGGCCCGCTTACGCCAGGCAAATCGTATTGAACCCAGCGCACGCGTCGCGGCAGATCGAATCGTTGTGATTCCTGGCCCAGCCGGTGAGGGGCTACAACTTGCGCCGCCAAGCGCCTCAGGGGTGCCACAAGTTGCAGGACGACAGCCGAGTGCGACCGCTAGCCAACAAGTTCGCATCCATGTTGTACGCAAAGGCGAATCCCTCGAAACCATCGCACGCCAATACCATACGACTATTGTGAATTTGCGCGCACTCAACAGCCTAAAAACTGATTTTCTCCAAGTCGGCGCTAAACTGCGGGTTCCAGGGACTGGCAATCGCAGCTGACGCATTACCCGCTTTAACATCTCCGCTTCGTTGATTTTTTATTTCTAGGATTTTTATGGGCTTTCTTTCTGGCAAACGCATTTTAATAACAGGCGTCATCTCTAATCGGTCGATTGCCTACGGCATTGCCAAATCCTGCCACCAGCAAGGTGCCGAGCTCGCCTTCACCTACGTTGGCGAGCGTTTTGAAGAACGCGTCAAAGAATTTGCAGCCGATTTTGGCAGCAACATCGTATTGCCCTGTGATGTTGCCGAAGATAGTCAAATTGAAGCCACCTTCACAGAACTCGCTAAGCGCTGGGATGGTCTAGATGGCTTAGTGCATTCGATTGGCTTTGCACCACGCGAAGCGATTGCCGGTGAATTTCTAGAAGGCCTCTCGCGCGAAGCCTTTCGGATTGCGCACGACATTTCGTCGTACAGTTTTCCGGCCTTAGCTAAGGCCGCTCGGCCAATGATGCAAGGGCGCAATGGCGCCTTGATCACACTCACCTACCTTGGTGCCGAACGTGTGCTTGCCAACTACAACACCATGGGTCTAGCCAAAGCCTCGCTTGAGGCCTCGGTGCGCTACCTGGCGGCCAATCTTGGACCTGAGGGCATTCGCGCTAACGGCATTTCAGCGGGCCCAATTAAAACATTGGCTGCCAGCGGTATTAAAGACTTTTCAAGTATCTTGAAATTTGTCGAAGCAAGCGCTCCCCTGCGTCGCAACGTCACCATCGAGCAAGTTGGTAACGTAGCTGCCTTCTTGTTGTCGGATTTAGCCTCAGGCGTCACAGGCGAAATTCTCCACGTCGACTCAGGCTTTTCAAATGTTGTGGCTGGCCTAGTCGAATAAGCCTTCGATCCGAAAGACTACCGGGCACCCAACTGCAATATCTCGGCGGCACTATTCACAGAGGCCATATCCAAACACTTGGCCAGCAGTGATTGTGCGCGCCGCTCGCCGAGTACAGGTACGACAAGCTCAAGAAATTTTGCGGTGAGTTGTTGATCATTCATCGGATTCGTCACGCTGCCAGTCGCATCACGCGTAACGTATTCAAGCTCGCGGCCATCGCACAACCGAATGCTCACAGTCGCTTGGTTATCGTGCAAAGCTGAATCTGCAACGACTTCAGCACACTCTTGTAAGCGACGAACCGCAGGATCCATGACACTGCTTAATGTACCTTGTGCGATACCAGCGGCACCATACACCAAACTTGCTCCGACCCAGTGATACAAGCTCACCTGAGCATCCAAAACGGTTTCAGGCAACTTGCGCCAACACAATGTCAGCGCATCGGGATGCACACGCAGAGCGATTTTTTCAATATCTAAATGACTAAACTTATGCGTGCGCTGCAAGTGTAGGCACGCATCAATTGCAGGATGAACCACGATGCCGCAAGGATAAGGTTTAAAAGCGTTGTTCAAAGATTCGAAACGCTCTCCAAGCTGATCTCGTATCAAACTTGCATCATGCCCGCCCGTCAAGACTTGCAGTAACCCGTTACGACCATCAATGGCAATGGCACTACACGCATAATCTGCAGCTGCTAGATGGGCAGCGACCACGCCATCACGCGCGGCGAGTCCGGGCACAAAGGTGATGGCCATGCTGCCGTGTGCGGCGCGTAGGCCACCCGCCTGACTAGCGGCCAATCCAAGCGCAGATACCATTTGAGCCTGCGTCAAATTCAATAGTCGGCCCACTGCAGCCGCCGCGCCGATCGCCCCCGACAAGCCCGTCATGTACCAACCCATATTGGCGTCGCCAGCCTTGATCGCGCAGCTCACACGACACTCGAGTTCGATGCCAATTGCCAAGGCGTTGAGCATCTGCTCACCGCTGACTGGTCGGTCGAGTTCACCAAGCTGATATGCAGTCGCGAGTATGGCTGAGGCGACGGGCCCCGTCGGATGGGTGATGGTTGAGAGGTGCGTGTCATCATAGGTATGCGCTGACGCAGCCAAACTACCTATCAGCGCGGCATCAGGCAACGTGGTGCGTTCGTGGCGCCCTAAACTGGGGACGTCACCCGCTCCCATCGACAACAGTCCATTCACCGCGGCGTCAACTGAGGGCATCAGCGCGCCACCTGTCGCACAAGCAACAAAATTTACCCATGCCCGTGCGGTATGCGCACGCACGCCATCAGGAAGACTGCCCCAGCTTTGCGCGCACGCATAATCGGCCATGCAAAGAGTCACTGGATCTGAGAGTGTGCGTGTCATTTTGAACCCGTTGATTATGTCTAAAAGGGCAACCGTTTTCAGCGCAACCGATAACCAGTTGGTGACTCGCTCTGAATCTGTTCGAGGACCGGCATTAAATATTGGCGAAATTGCGCGGGGTTTTCACTCATCGGAAAATGCCCCACTTCAAGCATAACAGTCACCCGAGCGCCTGGTATCGACTCGGCCGTTCGAAGCGTGTCTTCTGGCGTACACGAAAAATCGTATTCGCCAGTCAACAGATAAAGTGGACATAAGTCTGTGCGGATACCAGTCAACTTACCCCTCAGATCGCTGTCAACCCGATAAAAATATAAGTCGCCCTTAAAAATACCAGGGCCGCCTTGCATATATTGCCAAAGCGTTTCATGCCGGTGTACGGCTGGCGACTGAGGGGCCACCAAACCAGATACCAACGCCGCGCACACCTCACCGCCATGAACATCACCGCGATGCAACCACGAGGTATCGTACCAAGGCTGCTGGTGATCAGCCGCTTCAACACCAATCAATGCACGAAATTTATCTGAATGCAGATGCGCAAGTTGCAAGACGATTCGCCCACCAATTGAACAGCCAATGACCACGGGACGTTCAAGTTCAAGTGCCGCGCAAAAAGCCATCACCGAATCAACATACAGAGCTGTCGATAATTTATATTCAGTATCTTGCCAGCCCTCAGGCGGATAAGACTTGCCGTGCCAGGGCATATCAAACGCGATCACACGATAGCGAGACGTAATCTCAGGGTCGTTCATCATGTGGCGATACTGGCGGTTGTCAGCACCGGCCGTATGCAAACAAACTAGCGGAATCCCACTGCCCGCCTCTTCAAAGTACACGCGGCACTGCTTGCCTTGAATCGCAAACGTTGTGTAGCGTCCAACAATCGGTTCAAGTGTGACGCTCATACCGCCTCCTCGCGTGGCGAAGCCAGTAAATCCTTAATGAATTGCAGGTGGGCCATCAACGGGTGTAAATGCCCCTCGATGATAAATGCGCCCCTCTTATTCAGAGCCAACAGATCATGCCAGCCAGCCGGCGGCGTGGCTAACCAAAACTGACTCCAGCCTTCTGCTGTGCCTTTGACCGCGAAGTCCCACGACTGTAAGGCGACGCCTTTCTCTACGATCTCAGCTACTCGGCCGTCACGAACCCGAACAATGACAGGCACATCATCGAACTGCACAAGCATATCGATCTGCACCGGGCGAGGTTTGGCAAAGGTTGACGCGGCCTGGGTGAAGCGCTGCAATAATTGCGCACCAGTCGCAGCAGTGCTACGAGTCATATCTCATCCTGTTATTTTTACAAGCGCCCCTTTTAAGGGAGGCATCTCAGAGGGTGTTTATAGGGTGTGGCTAGCTGATTGTCAATCAAGTTTACCTTGCTCAAGTAACACGCTAATAGCCTGCGCATATTCACAATAACCAAACAGGGTGGCTACGGCCCACGGGCATTCAATTCAGGCTTAAGCTTTTGCCAGCAAGGATTGAACGTGCTCTAAGGTTAGGCCTCGCACCGACCACTCACGAGACCTTTGCCCCAGGCTGACAGTACAGCGCGCGTACCACCCCTTCAGAAGAAAGGGTTGCCCAAACCACTAGTGAACACCAAAAAAATACAGCAATACGGCACTCAGTCCGCCGGCTCCCAAAATCATAAACACAGGGTTGATCCGCGTGAAGAGAATGACAGCGCAAGTCGCAGCGGCCAAAGTCAGCGTTAGGGGCCCGACCACGGCAGCCTTAGCGACGGCATACACTCCCGAGCACATCAAACCGATCGAGATCGGCTCAAGTGCATTTTGCACCGTACGCCGCCAGGGGCGCTCGCCAATTTCGCTCCAAAGGCGCCCGATGCCCAGGCACAGCAAGCTTGAAGGAATAAAAAATGCCAGCAACACGACTCCGGCTCCGAGCAACCCTGCCAACTGAAAACCAAACACGAGCACCATCATCATGTTGGGACCAGGCGCCAACTGACCAATACTATAAATATTCACAAACGCGGTGTGATCGATATTAAATTGCTCAGCCAATACCGCTTGCATCTCGGGCAGCACCGCTGTGCCCCCGCCAACCGCTAACAGCGACAACATACCGAACGTCAGGGCGAGATGCAGCAGTACACTCATTGTGATTGCCTAGGGCGATAAAGATACAAGCCAATTGGTACCATAATCAACAATACCAACACCAGTGAAAGCTTCAATAAGCTCATCAGAATAAAGGTGGCGACGATCATCAGCAATGAGGTCTTCTGACGAAAATGGCGCTTACCAATGGTGTAGGTGACAGAGGCTAACAAGCCAGTTGCTCCTGCGGCGATACCCGCCAAGAGCAGGTTGACGAACGAATGCTGACCGCCAGCGCTATACAGAACCCCAGCAATCAATACGAAGGCGGCACCGGGCAGCATTAAACCTACGGTTGCGACCAGTGCCCCGCTTACGCCACGAATCTGATCACCCGCAAGCAACGCTAAGTTGACTGAATTCAAGCCCGGCATGGTCTGACTAATTGCAAGCGTCGCCATAAAACTGTCCGCGCTTAGCCACCGTCGCTTTTCAATTAAAAGAATACGCTCGTAGGCCACGATGCCGCCGCCAAAACTCACAGCACCAATCAAGAGAAACTCAACAAAAATTTGCCACAGCGTAGGTGGCTTCACAGCAGGCACGATTTGAGCCTGGTCATCAGAAACTGTGGGCGAGTGATCCATCGTGCGGCGCTTCTTTTAAGGTTGGCAATTATTTAGGCATGCCGTATACCAGTGCGGTCTTAGTTGAACCGGTAGCCAGCCAATCAACGATCGCCAATTGCAATTGCTTAAAAAACTTGTCGGCTTTTTTATGTGCATGCACATTATCGCGATTTTCGTCAGTCACGCGATAGGCAAACGCTAACTCACCGATGATAGGATCACCCACGCTACGCATCCAGATCCCCACGTCACAATGCGCTTGCACACCCTCGCCAAACACTAAATTACCCAAAGGCAGGCACGCTTCAAGCACTTTGTTCGATCTTCCACCTACAATTCGCACGGGTAGTTTGGGATGGATATCGAGTTTGCCCAAGTCTGGAAAAAACTTTATGACACTCTGCATCGTGGGCTCAAAGATATTATCAACGGGCATAGAGTCCAAGATGGCATTATTTGAATAAATCATGCGTGCAGTCCCTAAGCTATCGCCTCGCAAGATCTCTTCTTTCAATCGCATGCGTGCCTTATGTGGCACATCAGGCTTTGGGCTAAAGAGCAATGATTCTTTTAGCGAGGGTGCCCTGCACTTAAAGGTCAATTCGCACCAATCGTCGACCCAGACATTTTGCCGTGATTCGCGCACACGCAAAATTAAATTATTGCGCCTGAAATGTTCGTCCTGCGTATCGTAAAAGACGACATTACGTAAACCAGTATTCGCATTGTCGAGGTGAAAAAACTGGACTCCCACTTTTTGACAGAACGCGATCAGCAAATTGCTAAGTTGCCCGACGCGGCTGCGGCGATCTAAGCCTTCGGGCTTGAGCAATAATTTAAACTCACGATTGGTAATTTTTTTATCAAGACCGCGGCTCTTCTCTAACTTGTCAACGACCTTAGACTTTTTAAGCTTCTCGGGTTTGTTAGTAGCTTTGGCTGTTTTATCAACATCTGTCGATTGACTATTTTTATTTTTTTTAGTCACGCTTGTTGGCTCGCGATAAGTAATGCGCCAGGCAAAGATTCAAAATAATAAGCGGGCGGTAAAATTTCAAACACCCCAGCTTTTTTTAATTTCTGTAAGACTCGCTCATTCGCTTCGCATAACAGTACCTTGATTCCTCTTTTTTGTAAGTCTGAGATCGCATCCTCAAGGCACTGCAAACCAGTCGCATCTATAAAAGGCACACGTTGTAGACGTATGATTAGTATCTTAGGGTCAGTTGCAGTTTCACGCAAGACTCGTTCAAAATTATCGACAGCGCCAAAAAACATGGGACCATCAACTTCATAAAGCAGTGTTCCGACGGGCAACGCGGCAATACCTTGGCTTGAGAGTTCGGCCTGTACTGAGACATGATCAAGCTGTCGAAGTTCGACTGCAGCAGCCATACGCCGTAAAAAATGTAAGATCGCCAGAATTACCCCGACATTCACGGCAACCACAAGATCTACAAACACCGTCAATAAAAATGTGACTAGCAAAATCGCACGATCCGCATAAGGTGCGCGCATCAACAGTCGCACAAAGTGGGGTACTTCACTCATGTTCCAGGCCACGACAAACAAAATTGCCGCCAGAGCTGCCAAAGGAATGCTTGAGGCTAGTGGTGCCAACACGAGTAACACCGCAATCAACGTGACTGCATGCATGACTCCCGCAATTGGACTTGTCGCTCCATTACGAATGTTTGTTGCCGTGCGTGCGATGGCCCCCGTCGCTGCAAACCCTCCAAACAGAGGAGTGACCATGTTGGCGATACCCTGCCCAACAAGTTCTTGATTTGAGTCATGCTTGGTGCCAGCCATGCCATCAGCCACGACGGCTGACAATAAGGATTCGATCGCGCCGAGCATCGCAATCGTAAAGGCAGGCCCGATCAAAGACAGCACTTGCGACACACTTAGGTCGGGCAAGGCAAACTCAGGCAAACCTTGCGGCACACCGCCAAACGCGGTCCCTATTGTCGCAACACCTTGCAGATGTAGTGTCGACTGCAATAGTGTGGCTACGATCATCGCAACCAATGGCCCCGGTACCTTTTTAAGTGCTGCGACCTTTGGAGAAAAAATCACGATCAACAAACTCAACAGGGCGATCGCGAGCGTCGGTAGATGCGTCTGAGAAAGCTGGGTGAGCTGGCCCCACAATTTTTCATGAAAATGCTCGGCCGAAACTTTGGGTAACCCTAAAAAATCAGACCACTGACCTACAAAAATGATGACACCGATGCCAGTCGTAAACCCAACAATGACGGGAGTAGGAATAAATTTGATGACCCCACCCATTTTGGTCAGACCCATCAACAGCAACATGACACCGGCCATGAGTGTGGCGACCTGTAATCCAGCCATCCCATATTTGGCGGTGATTCCGGACAAGATCACAATGAACGCACCGGTCGGCCCAGCGATCTGTAAACGGGAGCCCCCCAGCAGCGTCACTAATCCACCGCCGATGATGGCGGTATAGATACCTTGTTCGGGTCGCGCCCCTGAGGCGATCGCGAAGGCCATCGACAGTGGTAACGCCACGATCCCCACCACGAGCCCCGCGATAATATTGGGCAACCATTGATGGCGGGCGTATAGCCCCGCGCGATAGCCTTCAACCAAAGCAATCATTGCGTATCCGTTGAGAAGGGGGAGCATCTGGACGTTCTGACCCAGTATAGCGGCAACGACGGGTACAGCTGCAATGGCGATTACAGTCGCAACAGCGGACACAGCTGCAATGACGAGCGCGGCAGCAACTATGGAGCCAGAAGCAACTTGCTTCGCCAGTCTTGTCTAAATCCACTCAAAGCACTACGCTCTGAGTTAGCCACCCTTCAATCTTTTTAGATGCCACATCTTATGAGCCTTCCCGAACTTTCTGCAGTCGAACTTCGTCGCTTAATTGGCGCTCGTCAGGTATCCCCCGTTGAGCTGATGGACGCGTGCATAGCGCGCATCGACAAGCTCAATCCTGCTATCAATGCAATCTGCGCGACTGACTTCGAACGCGCCCGAGACTCGGCAAAGCAGGCTGAAGCGAGCGTGATGCGCGGCAAGGCCCTAGGACCGCTACATGGGTTACCGCTGGGCGTCAAAGATTTGCAAGCCACTAAAGACTTGTTGACCACCTACGGCAATATTGGCTTTCGTAGTAATGTGCCTGAGCAAGACAACAGTTTGATCGCGCGCCTGCGTACAGCCGGTGCAATCGTGACGGCAAAAACAAATACGCCAGACATGGGTGCAGGCGCGAACACACGCAACCCAGTTTGGGGCGCCACAGGCAATCCTTTTAATCCAAGTCTAAATGCCGGCGGCTCTTCGGGTGGCTCAGCAGCCGCGTTAGCCATCGACCTATTACCGATATGCACTGGCTCCGACACCGGCGGCTCGTTACGTATCCCAGCCGCATTGTGCGGGGTCGTGGGCATGCGACCTTCGCCTGGCATGATCGGCAATAATGCCCGTGCACTTGGGTGGTCAGTGATTTCAGTACTCGGCCCGATGGGGCGTGACGTGGCAGACACTGCTTTGTTGTATTCAGCGAGCGTTGGACGTGATGCAATGGATCCCCTTGTGTTTCCAAACGACTCTAAAAAGTTTTGGCCGTTACAACAATTTGATTTGTCCAAATTGCGCATTGGCTACACCGAAGATTTCGGTGTCTGCATCGTTGACCAAGAGATTCGCAGAACATTTCGTAAACGCCTTGAGGCGCTCTCCTCTTTGGTCGCCATCTGTGAACCAATTGACTTCAAGCTCGGCGATCCAGATCGTGCCTTTGATATTTTGCGCGCCGAAAACTTTGTCTCGTCGTTTGGACAGACCTATCGCACAGCGCCTGAAACTCTCGGCCCAAATATTCGAGCCAACATGGAAATCGCCTCAGCCATCACGCTCGCTGACCGAGCTTGGGCACACCTCGAGCAAACGAAGATCACGCGTCAGTTTGCTGTTGCCACTGAAAAATACGATTTGATTTTGTCACCGGTCGTGCCAGTCACGGCGTTTCCGTGGACGGACCTGTACGCCGCCCAAGTCGATGGCCAAACCATGCGTAATTATTATCATTGGCTGGGCTTAACCTATGTGGTGACACTCGCGACTAATCCGACCATTGCCCTACCCTGTGGCACTGATGAGCATGGCATGCCTTTTGGCCTGCAAATGTCTGGACGTTTATTTGCGGATGATCAAGTGTTGGCAGCCGCGCATGCCATTGAGCAAGCGTTTAAAGGTGACGCCGCGCTTTGTCGACCGAAGCCAGATTTAAAGGCTTTGCAGGTTGCGCGGCCAGAGCTCAAGTCAATCGTCACACACCCGCCTATTTATGGCTCGGGTACCGCGCTCGACGCCTCGGCTGCTGCGGTGTAGTTCGCGGATACGCTTACGGCGTAATGAGTGCTTACGATTACGCTAAGGTGACTTGCGGTGGTTTAACGCCGCAGTCACCATACCAAGAGCCAAGCCCCAAAAAGCACTGTTTAAACCAAACAGCGACAAACCCGAAGCCGTGACCAAAAACGTAATGACAGCAGCATCGCGCTCTCTGGCTTCACTGAGTGCAGTCGCCAAACCATTCCCGATGGTGCCCAACAAAGCCAGGCCCGCAATCGTCACAATCAAGGCATGCGGAAACGCAGCAAAGAGGCTGACGACCGTTGCACCCAACACGCCAGTGACTATATAAAAACAGCCCGCGCACACCGCCGCGAGATAGCGTCGCTTAGGATCAGGGTCAGCGTCTTTGCTCATGCACATCGCTGCGGTGATGGCCGCAAGGTTAAAGGAGAAACCACCAAACGGCGCGAGCAGTAAACCGGCTAGACCAGTAAAACCAATCAAAGGCGAAGCCGGTGCGGTGTAGCCATTGGCGCGCAACACCGCGAGGCCCGGAACATTTTGCGACGCCATCGACACAATAAATAGAGGGATCCCGACGCCAATCAAGGTTGTGACCGAAAAGGTCGGCATCATCCAAACGGGCTGCGCAAACGTGAGCGCGAAGTGTTGCATTTGAAACAAACCTAGCGATGCTGTCGCGCCTAGTCCAATAAAAAAAGTCAGCGGTACTGCGTATAAAGGTAGATAGCGCCTGGCAACGAGAAAGCAGGCGAGCATCACCCCAACTAGCCAGCCTTGCTTTGGCAAAATCACAAAGACATCAACTCCAAAGCGCAACAACACGCCAGCCAACATCGCCGCTGCAAGGCTCTTGGGTACGTAACGCATCAGGCGTTCAAACAGGCCAGAAAACCCAGCAAGCGTGATGAGCAAGGAGTTAAACAAAAAGATACCGATGGCCTCAGACATCGATAAACCTGCCAGCCCCGTAATCAGCAAGGCAGCGCCTGGCGTTGACCAAGCGGTCAAGATGGGTTCTTTAAAGTAAAGAGACAAGCCGATGCAGGTTAGCCCCATTACAAGGCCTAGGGCCCATAACCATGAAGAGATTTCGGCAGGCGTGGCGCCCGCAGCATGCGCGGCTTGAAACACAATCGCTGCCGAACTGGTATACCCAACGAGTACTGAGATGAACCCAGCAGAAAGATGTGAAAGCCGCACACGACTCATCACCGATACGCTTTAGAACATAGAACCACTGTTGGTCTGCTTAGCACTTTCAAACCTGTGGGCCCCTGTCGTCGCAGTACTGCCCTAAAGCATGTGACCACTTTTAGTCGCTTTGGTGCGTAAGTAGCCGGAGTTGTGCTCGTTTGACGGGAAGATATGCGGTACTCGTTCGACCACGTCGATGTTGTGTTTAGCTAAGGCTGCGACTTTTAAGGGATTGTTGGTCATTAAACGCACACTCTTGACTCCCAACAAGCGCAGCATTTGCGCTGCGGGCAAATAATTGCGCTCGTCTGAATCAAAGCCTAACTGCAGATTCGCATCAACGGTATCAAAGCCGGCATCTTGCAACTGATAGGCACGCAGTTTATTGACTAGGCCAATCCCGCGACCCTCTTGCGCCAGATACAACAAAATACCACTACCAAACTTATTCATCTCGCTAATCGAACCACGCAACTGATTGCCGCAATCACAGCGTAACGAACCCATTAAATCACCCGTGAAACACTCTGAGTGCAAACGAATTAATGCAGGAACGTCTGGATTTAAATCGCCAATGATAATCGCCAAATGCTCGATGCCTCCATCACGCGGACGAAAAGCCACAACACGGGCGTGCTCGGCGGCTTCGAGTGGGACACGTGCTTCGCTTACCACACGAAGGGAGTCGGCTGCGATATCCATATACGCTTCAATCGAGGCCACACTGACGTTGAGTGCGTCAGTAGCTGGGCCCGCAGCTGCCACGATGGCCGCTGGCAACAAGCGCGAAAGTTTAGCCAGCGTGACGCAGGCTTGCTCAAGATGCCCTCCTCCGGAAATTTGTAGCGAGGTCAAATCGGGAGGTGTCTCAAGAGCTGAAAGCGGATTTGCCAAATAGTCAATCACGGCTTTATCTAAGCCACCAGGCGCTGAGACAACACAGGCCTGATGGTCGTGTTTATCGAGCGCTAAAACATTGGCGCGCGTGCCCGTCATTACCAGTGAGATGGATGACATTGCTTGAGAGGCTAAGACGCTTAGGCTTTCAGGACTGACGGCCTCGGCGGCGAGCATCAAGACACTCGAATCACCAAGATGCACTCGCACACTTGCACCACGGCGGAGTTCTGAAATAACACGGTCAACTTCAATCAGGGGGTCTGCTTTAAACACGTCGAACCTAGCGTTAAGTTTTTATTGGGGTTGTGACAAGTTCTTTAAGGTTTCGGCACAAACTGACGATGAGCTGAACAATCGCTTAATTCGCAATTATGCCACTATCGTGGCAATATATTGGGGAATACACTTAGTTTGTAACAACTTTGTTGGGCTCGTCATTTACAGAAGCTTGCAAGACCTTGCTGGTCACTTTTTCATGCATTTGACCAAGGCCTTGCGCTCTAATTTCTAAGTAAATCTTGTTTTTTATTTTCACTTGTAGCGTGCCCTCATGAAAGCAACCGAACAAAAAGATTCATGGCCAAGCCTGCTTGAGGCCTTTGCCCAAACGACCAGTCCACTACCGCCAGAATGGGCACCCATATTTAATCCGTTGCTGCTAGGCGCATGCGATTCAATGATGGTGGTCGGTCAGTTGGGCCAGACGCTGGACGGCCGCATTGCAACTATCACGGGGCACTCAAAATACATCAATGGAGCCCCTGGGCTCGCGCACTTGCATCGGCTACGTGCAGTGGTCGACGCGGTGGTGGTCGGTGTTGGCACAGCAATAGCAGACAATCCACGTTTAAATGTGCGGCTTGTAGCGGGCCCTCACCCCACCCGTGTCGTGATTGATCCAAAGGCCCGCCTCGAGCCAGACGCACTGGTCTGGTCAGATGACGGCGCACGTCGTATCGTCATTGTGGCTGATCAGATCAAGGCAAACACACCTCCCGGGGTAGAGGTCGTCTCGCTTCAAAGTCACAATGGGCAGCTGGACCCAGCGGATATTCTTAAAGCGTTGTTTGCTCGCGGGCTCAAACGCATCTTGATTGAGGGCGGGGCCGATACGGTGTCACGCTTTATGCAAGCAGGCTGCCTCGACCGTCTGCATGTCATTGTGGCTCCAATCATCATGGGTTCGGGCCGCCCCGGCTTTTCTCTGCCCGCCATTGAACACATGGATCAGGCGGTCAGAATAAAAATGCACTCTCACCCGCTTGAAGATGAGATGCTGTTTGACTGCGACCTGTCGGCCCAGCGCGTCGCTCTGATGTAACGTCACCACGGCTCATCTTGTTGAGCGGTCTTGTGACGGTTGCTATACTCCCCGTGGCCAACATGTCCTCGAGCCTCGCTTGGACGAATAGCCCGCTATTTTGACTAAGGCGCAGTCACAGCTTTGCGTAGTCGGCGCGAGCGCGCTCAACCACCGCTTTAAACAGGGCTGCAGCATCAGCCCACGAGGGTTGCTGCGCCGCAGCCAGCAGCGCCCCTTGCGCAAGACTCTGACGTAGCGCTTGATCTTGCATGATTTTTCGCAACGCCTGCAGCAAGCTGTCGACATCACCTGGCTTGGCCAATAAACCTGCAGTCGCCGGCACAGTGTCAGGGATTGCACCTGCGGTGGTACCAATGACAGGCAAGCCTTGAGCGAGCGCCTCGGCATACGCCATGCCGTAGCCTTCAAAGCGGGAAGCCAACACAAACACATCAGCTTGCGCATACAGTTGCTGCAGTTGTACAGAGTCAACGGCACCAAGCACCTGCACGCGCGCGAGCAGGTCAAACCGGTCAAGGTCAAGATGTAACTGCGCAACGGCCTGAGCGTCTCGCGTCAAGTCGCCTGCGATGGTCAATTGCCAGGGTAAGTCTAGGAGCCCAGCCAAGGCCGCCAGCAACACATCAAAGCCCTTGCGTTTGACGACAGACCCCACCGATAACAACTGCAAAGGCCCTTGCGCTGCCGGTTTAGATATTCTCGAGACACGATCAGTGCCAGGCAAGATGCTTGTGATCGCCTCGCGTGGTACCGCAAAATACTCGACAACATCCTTTAACGTGGCCGGACTGGTCACCACAACCCGCGTGGCATGCGCAAGCGCACGGCGTTCGGTATCCATAAAGTGTGCCGACTGCTCGGCGCTTAACCCCGTCTCAAAGGCGAGCGGATGATGCACTAGTGCGATTAGTGGGTGGCGTTCTCGCAACTGTGCCGCCACCTCGGGCAACACACCAAACGCTAAGCCATCAATCGCCAAAGGTACCTCAGCCTCAAGGGCCAGCAAACTTTCGCAGGCCTTTTGTCGCGTTTGAATATCAGGGTAAGGAAACCCCTCGCCGAGCCCAAGCACCTGAACGTCCCAGCCGTTGGTGCGCAAGCCCTCGATGATGTGGCGGTCGTAGATATAGCCGCCCGTCGCAGTGCTCAGGTCACCCGGTATCGCAAACACCAACGACTTCATGTTTTTGCCCAATCGACTGTCGCTTAGATCGCAGCCTCGTACCAGGCGCGGGCCACATGCGATTCAGAGATCGTGATTCGGATCGCGTGCAGCTCTTTGCCATCGCGGCCCAGTGTGCCCGCGCGAGCGGCGGTTGCGAGTTGGTCAAAAATATATTTTGTTAAAAATTCGGTCGTCGTGTTCATCCCTTTAAATTCAGGGTGATCGTCAAGATTTGAATAATTCAAAGGTTTGAGCGTATCTTTAAGAACATCAAGCGCTCGACCGATGTCAACGACGATGCCATTCACATCTAAAGTTTTAGCAATGAACGCAGCGTCAACCACAAAGGTGGCACCATGCAAGGCTTGAGCCGGCCCGAACACTTGGCCGCGAAAAGAATGGGCAATCATAATGTGATCGCGAACTTCGACTGTAAACACAACAAGCTCCTTAAGAGTAATAAATCAGCCGACAAAGAATGCCGCTGGGTTGACCTAAATTAAGAGTAATGAATCAGCTGACAAAGAATGCCGCTTGGTTGACCTAAAATTTGGGGTAACTGTTTCGGTAAATCGACAAAGGCAACCGCAGGCGCAAGCAGCGCTTCTAGCCGTGCATCTTTCAACAGTTCAAGTGCAACGCCAAGTCTGCGTCGATAGGTGTAGCGTGACCGGCGCGTTGCTGAGATGTGCCCAACCTGACTCGCTTGCAGACGCAATTGCTTGCTATGAAACGCGCCACCCAGAGGCGCGCCAACAATTTGTGTACCGTACCAGCTTAGCTCAAGCACGGTGGCTTCTTCACCTGCAAGCCTAAGGGCCGTGCTCAACCCCGCCGCAGAGGCACTCGTGTGAAACACAAGATCGCAATCCAGAGGCGCGGCGGCTTCTAGTTCAAACTTCACGCCAAGTTGCTCGGCAAGCACGGCGCGTTGGGGGTTAATGTCCACCAGTGTGACCTCTACCCCTGGCAAATGACCACACAAAAATGCCACCAAAGAACCCAACACGCCACCGCCAACCACAGCGATTCGATCGCCGGGGCCCGGTGCAGCGTCCCATACTGCGTTCAGCGCTGTTTCCATATTCGCTGCCAACACGGCTCGTTGCGCAGGAACCCCTTCGGGTATGACCATCACCGCATCCGCTGCCAAATTAAAATAATCTTGGTGCGGACTCAGGCTAAAGACATAACGATTGAACAGCTCGGGTGGGCCACTTTGCACAAGGCCCACCGAGGCATAGCCGTACTTGACCGGAAACGGAAAGTCGCCGCCCATAAATGGCGCACGCATACGGGTGAATTCAGCTTCGGGAACTTTGCCCGCAAACACTAAAGACTCGGTGCCTCGACTCAGCGCACTAAAAAGTGTACGGACTCTGATTTGCTTAGCCTCTGGTGCGGGTAACGCCTCGGGTCGTATCTCTGCCACCCCAGCAGACACATACCACAGGGCCTGCGCCTGACCTGGTATAGAAGGATCAAATGCCAAGCTTGCCACGTAAAATCCTCAACTGTGACGCCTTTTCCTCGTACCTCGAGGGATTTCGGGCGTGTTGTTAACACCATGAGCACTCTGCCCTATACTGCGCGAGCGTTTGTCAACAGTATAAGTGAGTCAAAGGCCTTGATTCTGAAATTATCAACACCCGTTCGCCCAATTAACATGCTAACAGTCAGAAGACTTTTATTTGGTGTGCTTGCCACCCTAAGCTTTGCCGCGATGCTCGCACTGATGCATGCCGCGCTGAGCCCATCAGTGAGCACTTGGGGCACCTATACCCTACTTGCGTTATTTGCCGTGACCCTGCCATGGACAGTGGTTGGCTTCTGGAATTCGAGTATCGGGTTTTTGGTCGGCTTGCTCGCTCGCGACCCGCTAGCCGTTGTCCTACCGATCGGTGAGCGCGCCAGCATGACCGACCCAATCACCTCGTCAACGGCAGTTGTGCTTTGCATCAGAAACGAAACCCCCACACGGCTTGAGCGCAATCTTGAAGCGATGATGCAAAGTTTGGCAGCTACGGGCTTTGGCCAACAATTACACGTCTACGTACTGAGTGACACCAACGACGAACTGATCGCCCAGCAAGAGCAACTGTGCTTTGCTGCAATGACCACGCGCTGGACCGATCGCATTGCGCTGACCTATCGACGACGCACAGACAATAAGGGATACAAAGCCGGCAACATCGCAGACTTTTGCGCGCGCTGGGGGCATCTGCACGATTTCGTTGTCACTCTGGATGCAGATAGCTTTATGACGGGCCGCGCCATTTTGCGATTGGTGCGCATCATGCAGGCCAACCCATCGCTTGGCATATTACAAGGTCTGGTTGTCGGACTGCCATCCACCAGCGGCTTTACTCGGTTATTTCAGTTTGGCATGCGCTTAGGCATGCGCCCGTACACCATGGGCTCAGCCTGGTGGCAAGCGGACTGTGGGCCTTACTGGGGGCACAACGCAGCGATTCGCATTAAGCCTTTTATTGAACATTGTGACCTGCCCCAACTGCCCGATCACAAGGGCACACCCAGACATATACTGAGTCATGATCAAGTCGAGGCCGTGCTAATGCGGCGTGCGGGCTTCGAAGTCCGAGTGATTCCGCAAGAGGATGAAAGCTGGGAAGAAAATCCACCGACCTTAATCGAATATATTCGCCGTGACTTACGCTGGTGCGAGGGAAATCTGCAATACGTCCATTTATTAAGTCTGCCAGGTCTGAAATTCTTAAGCCGTTATCAATTATGTATTGCAATCTTGATGTTCTTAAGCTCGCCCGCCTGGATCGCCTTATTACTACTGTCGCTCGTACTATTATGCTTAGCACCCACCCCAGCAGCGTTTATGCACAACGGCTTGGGTATCACCTTGCTCAGTACAACCCTACTGATGTGGTACCTGCCTAAAATCGCCGGGGCGCTTGATGTAGTGCTGCGCGCCAACGAGCGTAAGCGTTTTGGGGGTGGTCTGCGTTTTGCGTTTAGCTTCACCTTCGAGATGATTTTTTCACTGTTGATGACCCCCATCACTTGGTTAAATCACACCATTTTTATCGTTGGCCTGCTCTTCGGAAAAAAATCAGGCTGGACAGGTCAAGCGCGCGACGATCATTCAGTACCGCTCTCCGTTGCCTTACGTCAATTTTGGCCTCACACCCTTTCAGGTCTCGTCCTTACTGCTGCGGTGTGGCATACACATCCAACTAGTCTGCCTTACGCACTGATTATGCTCAGCGGCTTGCTCTTAGCGATCCCTATTGCGGTGCTGACCTCTTGGCCAAGTTTTGGTCGTCTGCTAATTCGCTGGCAATTAGTCAGCCTGCCTGAAGAACTTGCCCCACCCGCAGCTTTAACACCTCTTGACCTTGAGGTATTAAGGGTAGCGCGTGGGCCTGACAACAGCCGCCGAACATGACAAATTCTGGTCAAGTGCGCGATCCCATGTACTTCATCGCGATTTATACCCGCGTCTTACAAATGTTGGGCTCAGATCGTACGCTCGGTTGGACGCTGGCTGCGGCCAACGTTGTGCTTGCGATGGCAATGTTTGCAGAGCCCATCTTATTTGGCCTAGTCATCGATACGCTCTCACGAGCTTCGCTCGACGACCCGGCAGGAATCTGGCCCTCGCTAGGACCCTTGTTGTTAACCTGGGTTGGTTTTGGTTTGTTCACAATTTCTTGCGGTGCGGCCATTGCACTCTTGGCCGATCGTCTGTCGCATCGACGCAGGCACATCGTCTTGCGTGACTATTTTGAACATGTGTTGCAATTACCACTGGCACAGCAGGCCGATACACACTCTGGCCGTCTAATGAAGACAATGCTGCAAGGCACAGATGCGCTGTGGTGGTTATGGTTGAGTTTCTTTAGAGATCACCTTGCGGCCGCGGTTTCGCTCATCGTTTTAGTACCAATCGCCCTTTATATTAATTGGCGGCTCGCTTTGGTTCTCATCGTTCTGTGCCTCGTATTCGTCGGGTTGACCCATTTCATTTTGCGTAAAACGCAGGTACTTCAACAACAGGTTGAGGGCCATCATTCGGATTTAGCTGAACAGGCCTCAGACACGCTAGGTAATATTGCACTAGTACAAAGCTTTGCTCGCATCGAGCACGAAGTTAGCGCACTTAAAGATATCAGCCAGCGCGTCTTAGGAGCACAAATGCCCGTGCTGTCTTGGTGGGCGTTGGTCAACGTACTGACACGTTCATCGACCACGTTAAGTATTTTATGCATCGTCGCGATGGGTGCCTGGTTGTTTACAAAAGGCCTGACTACGGTTGGCGCAATCGTGACCTTCATCTCTTTTTCGGGGATGGTGATTATGCGACTTGAGCAGATTGTCGGATTTGTTCATCGTCTCGCGATGGAGGCGCCTCGTCTGCAAGAATTTTTTCATGTCCTGGACACCGAACCCTCAATACATGATTCGCCTCGCGCAATTGATCCGGGTCGTGTACGAGGTGCTATCGCCTTTGAAAACGTGACCTTTGCGTACGATAAAAAAAATCCAGCAGTCAACAGCCTGAGTTTTATGCTCAAACCTGGCACAACCGTTGCTTTGGTCGGCGCCTCGGGTGCCGGTAAGTCGACCGCCTTAAGCCTGCTGTATCGCGCCTTTGATCCGCAGTCTGGCCGCATCACGATTGATGGTCACGACATTCGCGATTTACAACTTGCGGCGCTACGCAGCAATATTGGCGTTGTGTTTCAAGAGGCGCTGTTGTTCAATCGCTCAATCGCTGATAATCTTAAAGTTGGCCTACCCGAGGCGACCGAGGCACAGTTACGCCAGGCTTGTGCAAGCGCGCAAGCACTAGATTTCATCGAACAGCATCCGCAAGGATTTGATACCAAAATTGGCGAACGCGGGCGTGCACTTTCAGGTGGAGAGCGTCAACGCTTATCCATCGCGCGCGTGCTACTCAAAAATCCGCCAATCTTAATTTTGGATGAGGCCACCAGCGCGTTAGACAGCGCCACCGAAACAAAGCTTCTACAAGCACTCGAGGCCGTCACAAAAGACCGTAGCACCCTAGTGATCGCTCACCGATTAGCCACCATCCGAAAAGCAGATAAGATTTTGGTCATGGATCACGGCAACATCGTTGAGGCCGGTTCTTTTGACGAACTGTACGCGCAAGGCGGTCGTTTTACTCAACTGGTCAAAGAGCAATTTTCAGACGCTTCGGGAAATTTTATTTCATGAGTACCTCAACTAATTTACCGAGACAACGATGACTGGTTTTTCAGCTGAGTGGCTTGCCTTACGCGAACCTGCGGATCACCGGGCGCGAGCTCACGCCTTACAAAAAGGTATTTGCGAACAACTTGAACTCGTCGCACGCAGTGAGCAACGCGGCGTTCGGCTGATCGATCTGGGGTGTGGTTCGGGATCGAATCTACGTGCGCTTGCGCCTCAACTGCCTGCGCAACAACACTGGACCTTAGTCGATTACGATCCATTGTTGCTGGCCGCCGCACGTGCTGCGCTCATTGGCTGGGCAGACCAGGTTGTCAGCGACAACGCAATATTGACTCTGCGCAAAAGCACCAAGACGATTGAGGTCGAGTTCGCTCAAGTTGATCTTGCGCGCGATATTGAACTTGTGCTCTCTTGGCCAGCTGATACCATCACCGCCGCTGCATTTTTTGATCTGGTGGCCGAGCCATGGTTGGTCCGTTTTTGCAAAGCACTGCGCGTCACTCTTTATACAGTGCTTACCTACGACGGCAATGAGCAGTGGCTACCTGCGCACCACGCCGACGCATCGATGTTGAAGGCGTTTCATGCGCATCAAAAAACCGATAAAGGGTTTGGTGTCGCTGCAGGTCCAGACGCTTCTGCCATCATGAAGCGCGAATTGACCGCTCGCGGATTTCAGGTGACGTTAGCGCCTAGTCCCTGGCAAATTGACCAAGCCGAAGCCGCATTTATTCACGCCTTGGCAACTGGGAGTGCCGCCGCCGTACGTGAAACTGGTTTGCTCAATACTCAAGAGCTTGACCAATGGCTAGCTGCGCGTGTGACTGCGCAGCACTGCACTGTTGGGCACTGGGATATCTTGGCAACTCCTGCCCGGTAAATCTATTTGGGTTGTTCAGCACGAGATGTCTTGACCATCTAGACGCAGGCATCTCTTTGCGCCCACTGCGCGCCGACCAAACTGCATAATGCATTGGGCAGGCGCATCAACCAACGATATTTTTCAGCGTCCCTACGCGCTCGATAATGACCTCGACCGTGTCACCCGTTTTTAAGAAGCGTGGTGGCTTGCGACTAAAGCCGACACCTTCTGGCGTGCCCGTTGCGATGACATCGCCGGCCCGCAGTTCGGTGACGCTTGACATGTACTCAATGAGCTTTGCCACCGAAAAAATCATCGTTGAAAACGACGCATGCTGCATTGACTCACCCGACACCAAAGTCGTGAGTGATAGTTTTTCAAGGGGACCGACTTCGTCTGGGGTCACCAAGGCGGGGCCAATCGAGCTTGAACGAAAGAAATTTTTACCTTGATCGAGTGTCCGCTGAAACTGATAATCGCGCACTGAACCGTCCATAAAGCAGGTGTAGCCCGCAACATAACTGAGGGCGTCGGCGGCCGCGACATTACGCGCTGTCTTGTTTATGACAACAGCCAACTCACCCTCAAAATCGTATTCAGGCGATAAAGTTGGCTTTTCAAATAACTCGCCATGCGCCACGACTGCCGCGGGGATTTTGACAAACGTGCGCGGAAACTCGGGCAACTTATGGCCCGCTTCTGCAGCATGTGCCGCATAATTTAAACCAATACAGTGCATGGTCACGGGCTCAACAAACAGTGGCAAGTACCGCAGGCTAGCTTCGCTGCGATCGGGGCGGGTAGCTGAGGCAACGACCGCACGAGCGGCCTCAAAGCCATTTTTTTGAATCAACTGCAACAGGCTTGAGTACTGTTGACCGATTTTTGTAGAAAGATCGATCACATCGCCATTAGGCTGGATGGCACCATACTGTGATTGACCGTCAACGAGATAACTGGCTAACTTCATAGAATGGTTCTCCGAACTCAAGATCGTGCTATTAGATGGGCTGAGCAAAAGCTTAGCGTAAATATTGCAGCTTCGCTTGAACCCGTTTACGCTGCCTTTTCGACGGGGTGCCATTCTCGGCGAAACGCTTCACGATAGCTGAAGCGGTCTGCCGGATGCACGCTCACTGCCAATTCAACCAAGTCATCACGCTCGTCTGTATAGCGCCTAGCTATCCACAACCCGGCACTGCGGGCCGGCGCATACAGACGCTTCGCGAGCGCGGCAGGCAAAAGCATCGCACGCAGTTCTTGCTGTACAGCTTTGATTCGGCAGTCAAACTGCTTTTCGATCAGTTGGTATAGCGGTTGCGTCATACGACCACTCACTCCAGCAAGTGAACGAAAGCGCGGTGCAACATAGACGTCTGTCAGGCAAAGCGGTAAAGCTTGCCCTGCGATATAACGTAAGCCTTGAATATGCAGCCACGTCTCACCCTCTGTCACACCTAACAGAGCTGCCTGCTCGGTGTTGATTCCTCGCGCGGTGGTTGTCGCAATCTGCAGTGTGGTCTCGGTTGCGTATTGGCGTAAATCCGTAATTGCCGACATCGTCTGTGTGTATTGTCCAGAAGGAGCTTGCGCCACTACGCGACTGCCCACTCCTGGCTGACGCACCACCAAGCCCTGTTGAACCAGTTGCTTAACGGCTTCTCTCACTGTGAAACGCGAGACTCCAAACTGTGCACACAATTCAAACTCAGTGGGTAATAAGTCTCCTACGAGGTAGCGCTTTGATTGAATTTCATTTAACAAGGTTTTAGCCAACTGGGCATAGCGTGGGCCCGAACTAAAGCCTTCAAAATGATATTGACTCATATGACAGCATGCTCGCGCAAAAAAGCGATTTGTTGCTCAGAGAAGCCAGCTTGGGTCAGTAGTGCATTCGTATCTGCGCCCATGGCCGGAGCAGCTCGCAACGGTGCAGCATCGCCACTACAGCGCAGCGGGGTAGCAACACCCAGAATCTCTTTACCCTCGGGCGTGCGCGTGGTAACTACACCCTGGCGAGAGTGTACAAACGGATTATCAAGCGCTTGTGCAACGTCATAAACCGGTGAAGCAGGCACTATTCCTGCAAATTTTTTCATCCAATTTGCGGTGGTATCAGTGACTGTGACGCTATCGATGTCGGCGTTGAATTGTTCGCGGTTTTCTAATCGATTTTTATAAGAGCTGTATTCAACACGCGCTGCCCACTCTGGCTTGCCTAGCGCGGTAGCTAAAATTGGCCAGAACTTTTCTTTATTGCACATGATAAAGATCCAACCATCTTGAGTTGGGTAGAGCTGGCTAGGCACCAGCGAAGGATGCCCAGAACGAGGCGCTCTGCCTGTCGTGTGCGAACCATTCAAATACCAGGTCGCCAAGTAGGCCAGATTATGCATTGCGACATCGAACAAACTGCAATCGACATCACGCCCCACCCCCGTTTGCCTGGCGCCTAACACGGCTGACACTAAACCCAGTGCTGCGGTGGTGCCCGTCATCAGATCAATCATCGATAAGCCAAACCTTGACGGTGGCCCGTCTGGCTCGCCGGTTAAAGACAAATAACCCGCCTCAGCCTGCATCAGATAATCATAGCCAGGCCAGTTCGCGCGCTCACCGTCGCGGCCATAGGCCGACAAATGCACACACACAATATCTTTGCGGATGTGTTTAAGGGCGTCGTACGTCAAACCTAACTTGGCAGGCAGATCGCCGCGCAAGTTATTGAACACGGCGTCGGCATGTTCAAGCAATTTGTGCAAAACCTCGCGACCTGCGTCTTGTTTAAGATCGAGCCTAACGCTTTTTTTATTTCGATTAAACGCCTGATAAAAGTGACTATCCCCAGGGCCAAAATAGTGCGGGCCCACTGCACGACCAACATCACCGCCGTCATGGGGGTTTTCGATCTTAATCACCTCGGCACCTAAATCGGCGAGGTGTTGCGTTGAAAAAGGCCCTGCTCCGTATTGCTCGATGGCAAGGATGCGCATTCCTTGTAAGGGCAAACTCATATCGGGTTCCTTGCGATCAGTTGTTTCGCAATAATGATGCGCTGCATCTCATTGGTACCCTCGCCAATCGTCAACAGTGGGGCATCTCGATAAAATCTCTCGACCAAATATTCTTTTGAATAACCATAGCCGCCATGAATTCGCATCGCTTCCATGCTGTTCTCTAAGGCCGACTCAGTGGCAAACAACTTGGCCATGCCAGCCTCCATGTCGCAACGCTCGCCACGATCGTAAGCCTCGGCCGCACGCATGGTTAACAAACGAGAGGCTTCGGTTCGGGTGGCCATGTCACCCAATTTCAACTGAATCGCCTGATGCTCGCAAATCTGTTTGCCAAACGTTTTACGCTGTTGCGAATATTTGACTGCCTCGTTTTGCGCGGCTTGCGCGACACCGACACCGCGCGCGGCAACGTTAATCCGACCCAATTCAAGGCCGTTCAGGATCATCTGCAAGCCCTTACCCTCTTTCTCGCCAATTAATTGACTTGCGGGCACGCGGCACTGGTCAAACACCAGTTCAGCAGAGTCGATGCCTTTATAGCCAAGCTTTTCAAGCTTTCGGCTCGCTCGAAAAGCATCGCTTTTTTCGACAAGAAATAAACTCATCCCTTTGTGGCGCGGACTCGTATTCAAATCTGTTTTCACCAGCACGGCAAAACAATTTCCGTAAATACCGTTTGAGATCCACATCTTGTTGCCATTGATGATGTAGTCGTCACCATCACGCACAGCGGTTGTGCGGATCGCCTGTAAGTCAGTGCCACAATCGGGTTCAGTCAAGGCAATGCCACCGCGCAGTTCACCTGTGGCAAAGCGGGGTAAAAACGCTTGCTTTTGCGCAGCAGTACCATTGCGCTGAAGCGCAGCCGCCATAATCACATGCGAATTAATGATGCCAGAGACCGACATCCAGACCACTGAAATATGCTCGATAATCTTTGCGTAGGTCACGGTTGACAAACCGAGTCCACCATACTCAGGCGCAATTAAGCAGCCAAAAAGGCCCATCTCTTTCATTTTTTCGACAATCTCAGCGGGATACTCATCATCGTGCTCGAGTTGCCAAGCAAACGGCTTGACCTCTTTTTCTAAAAATCGATCAACCATATCTAGGATGAGTTGTTCTTGGCCTGCGTCTTGGGTGCTCATGTCTTTATCTCCAGTACTACGCTAAAAATAACTAACTATCTCTATCAATATTGGTCAAACAAATCCGATTGGCTTAAGGCAAACTACATCGGCCTACCGGTCGCCCTGCAGGCAAAAGTAAGCCGCGTGCGTTATTCAACACGACCGAGACATTGAGCCAACTCACGCGCCGACCCTTTTTCAAGACTCAGCACTTGTTTTTCTATTTCAAGGCTTCGCACAGACGAAACTTGTCTGGCGGCGTTATCGCGATATTTGGTCACAATATCCTGCGCAGTTAACGGACGATCGACCGAGCCTCGATTCATCGCTTCACGCTCGCGAATCAATCGACCGTCTTTCAACTCAACGATCACCTCGCCATCAAAGTATTTTGGAAACTGACTCTGCGGATCGACCGAGTAATCGGTAATTGCCGCAAGCGCCAATACCTTTGGATCGGACAGTGCGGGCTCATCAATATCATCTAGTGTCAGACGTCCTTTTAACAGCGCCGTGCCCACAAGATAAGGAATGCTGAACTGTGCCTCGTACGAGTTAGCGGGCTTACGTTTGGCCTCTTCGGGCTCACAAACTGTTTTGATCGTTTCGGCCGGAACAAGCACCTTGATCCGCTTGATCTGCTCGGCGCGAATGCCTTGTTCATAAATACGCGTTGCAGCGTCGACAGCCGCATGCGTGAAATGGCAAGCGGGCAAGGGCTTGACAGAGACCCGGTCAAGTTCCCAGACTCGTCCAAGATCCTGAGTTGCCAAATTCAAGTCATAGTCGTCACGTCCAACCAAGTGGCTTGCATAGAGACCAAACCGACCCTCATAGGCTAAACGGGTTCCTGTGTAGCCATGGCGTCCAAGCGTGGCGGCCGTAACCCCGGCATAGCCCGCCCAACCTGGATGCATGCGTTTATTCCACGCGCCATCATTTAAAAACTCTAGACTACCCGAAGCCACCGACAACGCGAGGCCTTGCGCGTCGATATACTGCCTTTCATTGAGCCCCAACAACCAACCCGAGGCCATCGTGCAGCCGAAGGTACCG
>JBAWWV010000006.1:0-37922 GCA_037146575.1 Alcaligenaceae bacterium
ATACAAATACGCTGACGTTGCCCACCTGAAAATTCGTGCGGCCAACGCCCACCGGCGTCTTTACCCAGACGAACTTTTTCTAGCAGCTGCGCGACCCGTAAATCGATCTCGGCTTCAGACTGCGCCAAACCAAAATTGCGGATGGGCTCAGCAATGATATCTTTCACCCGCATTCTGGGGTTTAAGCTTGAAAAGGGATCCTGAAAAATTACCTGGATGCGTTTACGCAAGGGCCGCAAGGTGGACGCACTAAGCGAATCGATGCGCACACCATCTAACCAGACTTCGCCAGCTGTCAGATCAAATAAACGCAAAATCGAACGACCCACCGTTGACTTTCCACAACCCGACTCGCCCACTAACGCTAGCGTTTCGCCCTTAGAAATTGAAAACGACACATCGTCAACCGCGTGCACCTGTCCGGTCACTTTGCTAAACAATCCCGTCTTGATTGGGAAAAACTTTTGCAGGTGGCGAACCTCGAGCAGCACGGGGTTTTCATTCTTAGACATCGCGTCACGATCAGTTAGGTTATTCATTGGCAAAAGCCACTTGGCCGGCAAAGTGGCAAGCCACTAAATGCCCCTGCCCTTTGTCTTGCATGGCCGGCGCAATCTCAAGACAAGGCTCTTTTGCCAACGGGCAGCGCGAAGCAAACACACAGCCTTTAATCTTTTGTTTCAAACTTGGCACCAAGCCCGGGATTTCTTTCAAGCGCGAAGTGTGACCTTCGAGCGATGCGCCGAGTTTAGGCACCGCTCCGAGCAAGCCTTGTGTATACGGATGCAAGGGATGCGCAAACAACTCACCCACGGGAGCTTCTTCAACTTTACGCCCGGCATACATCACCATGACGCGCTCGGCCACTTCTGCAACCACGCCCAGATCATGGGTGATCAAAACAATTGCAGCACCAATTTTGTTTTTAAGATCGGCCATCAAATCCAGGATCTGCGCCTGAATCGTGACATCAAGTGCGGTCGTTGGTTCATCGGCAATCAATAGCCGTGGGTTGCAGGCCAAGGCCATCGCGATCATCACTCGCTGGCGCATGCCACCCGATAATTGATGCGGGTACTCGTTCAAGCGGCGCGGCGCCTCTGAAATCCCAACAAGCTCTAACATCTCAGTGGCACGTGCGTTGGCCTGCTGGCTGCTAATCGCCTGATGCAATAGTAAGGTTTCACGCAATTGACGCCCGATCGTTAAGACCGGATTTAAGCTGGTCATCGGCTCTTGAAAAATCATCGAGATCGCGTTGCCACGAATCGACTGCATTTGTTTTTCAGGAAGCGACAACAGCTCTTGCCCCATGAAACGAATCGAGCCAGCAATTTTTCCGGGGGGCTCAGAGATCAGCCGCAAAATTGACATTGCGGTGACCGACTTGCCGCAACCCGACTCGCCCACGATGGCGAGTGTCTCGCCTTCTTTGACTGAAAAGCTCACCCCATCCACGGCACGATTTACACCATCGGGGGTGCGAAAGTGCGTTTGTAAATTCTCGACTTCAAGCAAGGCCAAAAGAGTTCTCCAGTTAAGCTGACTTAGATTTACGCGGGTCTAGCACATCGCGAAATCCATCGCCTAACAAATTCACTGCTAACACCGTGAGTGATAAAAACACAGCCGGGAAAAAAATAATGTAGGGCTTGATCTGAAACAGCGTACGACCGTCAGCCATGATGTTGCCCCACGAGGGGATGATCGGCGGCACACCGGCACCGATAAACGACAAGATCGATTCGGTGATCATCGCTGAGGCGCAAATGTAAGTCGCTTGCACCGTCAAAGGCGCGAGCGTATTAGGCAAAATGTGCCGCCAGATCAACATCGGCGTGCGACAACCACAAGAGATCGCCGCATCAACATACGGTTGCTCACGCAACGTCAACACCACACCGCGCACCAAGCGCGATACCCGTGGGATCTCTGCAATGGTAATGGCAATGATCACGTTCTCAACACTTGCACGTGTGAGCGCCATGAGCGCGATCGCCAACAAGATTGGCGGGATCGACATCAGGCCATCCATAATGCGCATGATGATTGAGTCAGCTCGGCGGATCGTGCCAGAGACCAATCCGATCAACAAACCGCTGGCAGACGCTAACAAGGCGACCGAAAAGCCAACCGTCAAGGACACCCTCGCGCCATACAACACACGCGAATAGATATCGCGGCCGAACGCATCGGTACCAAACCAGTACTCCCACGAGGGCTCGCGATTGCGCTTAATCGGTTCGAGGGCGGTGGGGTCAACCGTGCCTAGCCAAGGTGCTGCGACTGCCAGGAACAGCATGCAAAGCAACAAGGTCAGACCAATCGCAATGGTCGGATTATTTAATAAAAACCCCACCCAGCCCTTGCGGATTTTTTTGGGAGGCAGAATATCAGGCAGCGCGGGTGCTGCAGCATAGGTAGTCATTAGTAACGAATCCTGGGGTCAATCACGGTGTAAATCACATCGACAAGCAAGTTCACCAAGACGTAAACAAAACTGAACACGACCACCAAGCCTTGAATGAGTGGGTAGTCTCGACGCACGATCGCGTCAATGGTTAAGCGTCCAAGCCCTGGGATGGCAAACACGCTCTCGGTAACCACTGCGCCGCCGATCAGTAAGGCAATACCAATACCAATCACCGTCACCACAGGGACCGCCGCATTTTTTAATGCATGCAAAAACAGGATACCCATCTGCCCCATGCCTTTGGCCTTGGCGGTGCGGATGTAATCTTGTGACAACACCTCGAGCATGGTGGCGCGCGTAATGCGGGCGATCAAGGCGATATATACAAAGCCAAGCGCGATTGAGGGCAACACCAGCGTTTCAAACCAGGGCCAAAACCCTTTTGAAAATGACACGTAACCCTGAACCGGAAACCAATCAAGTTCAAGCGCTAAAAAGTAAGCCAGTAAATAACCGACGACAAACACCGGTACCGAAAAGCCAGCTACAGAAATTGCCATGATTCCGCGATCGATCCAGGTGCCGGATTTCCAGGCAGCAATCACACCGATTGGCACGGCCACTGTGATGGCGATGATCAGCGTCATCAACATAAGCGACAAGGTCGGCTCAACGCGTTGACCGATCAGCTCGGTGACTGGCATACCCGTAAACATTGAGGTGCCAAGATCACCTTGTAATAAATTAAAAAACCATTCAGAAAATCTCACCAAAAAAGGGCGATCAAGACCAAGATTTTTGCGAATTTTTTCAACATCTTCGGGGCTCGCCTGATCACCAGCAATCACTGCAGCCGGATCGCCTGGTGCAATGTACAAAAGACTAAAGACGAAGAGCGCGACGATCAACATCACTGGAATCGTCGCAAAGACACGTCTGAGGATATAACTAAACATAGGGGGATGAATCCGTGAGCCGCTACCCGGCTTGCGCGGGGTAAAAAACAATGAACTCGGTGCGTGCGCTGGTACGCACCGAGCAAAACCTTAAGCTAAATGCTTAGGTTTTTTTGACGCCGGCAAACCAAGGCAAAGGACCGCTCACAATACCTGTGATGTTTTTACGCCATGCCTGGTAGGTGTAAAAGAAGCCAGTCGGGATATAGACCACATGGTCCATAGCTGCTTTGTTGACGCCTGCAATAGCGGCTTTTTCTGCCTCAAGATTAGAAGCTGCAAACCAGGCGTCGACGCCTTTTTCGACATCTGCATTGGTGGGCCAACCGAACCAAGCCTTTTCGCCATTGGCACGCACACCAACGTTACCGGCAATCGTGGCGCAGTCAGCGCCCGCATGCCAAGAATGGAACATGCTCCAACCACCTTTGCCGGGCTCGTTTTTAGACGCACGACGTTGCCCGACCGTACCCCAGTCGGTCGCAACAAAGTCGACAGTCATGCCGATTTTCTTAAGGATATCGGCAGTAATCTCACCTTGGGCTTTCGTGATTGGATTGTCTTGTGCGACCACGCAGGTGACCGGTTGACCACTGTAGCCAGCTTCGGCTAACAGTTTTTTGGCGCCTTCAATGTTGCCTGAGCCTTTGAACATGTCGCCGCCGGCCTCTGAGTACAAGGCGGTGCCTGGTGTAAAGAAACTTGGGCATTTTTTCCAGAGTTTCTCGTCTGAACCCACCACCGAACGCATGTAGTTTTCTTGGCTAACCGCCATCTGAACAGCACGGCGGATTTTGATGTCATTGAACGGTGCGTGCAAATGATTCAAGCGGAACGACCCAATATTGCCCAGCGGATCGGCGATATCGACCTCGATATTACGGTTACGCTTGAGCAAGGGGATCAGGTCAGAGACAGGGCTTTCCCACCAGTCGATTTCGCCATTTTGCAGAGCGGCCGAGGCGGTTGCTGGGTCAGGCATTACGATCCATTCGATACGATCAAAATTGATGACTTTGCCACCCGACATCCAGTTGGTGGGTTCGTTACGTGGCTGATAGTCGTTAAACCGTTCAAACACGGCCAGTGCACCTGGCTTGTATTCGTTGCGTGCAAATTTCATTGGGCCAGAGCCGACATATTCTTCAATTTGCTTGAAGGGGTCGGTTTTTGCAATGCGCTCGGGCATGATGAAACAGCAAGGGGTGCCTGGCTTGCCAAGCGCTAACATCATTTTGGGATACGGAGCTGAAAGCACCCATTTAAAGGTATTGTCGTCTACAGCGACCAAGTCTTTTTGTAGCGCTTTAAGCATTAAACCCATTGGATCGCGTGCCGACCAACGTGTAATACTTGCGACACAGTCAACTGCGCGCACAGGCGCACCATCATGAAACTTCAGACCAGAGCGCAGCTTAAACGTCCAGGTCAGGCCATCGCTTGAGACCTCTTCGCTTTCGATCATTTGGCGCTTAGGGATCAACTTATCATCGACGCCGTAGAGCGTGTCCCAAACTAGCTGAGCGCCATTACGCACAACATACTGTGTGCCCCAAATTGGGTCAAAGTTGGCCAGGTTGGCCTGTGGCACAAACTTCAGTACCTTACTCGACGACTGTGAAAACGCTGGTGCACCGATCACGCCCGTAGCGGCGAGACTCAAGCCGGCGGCGCCTTTCAACAAACCGCGACGATTGAAATCCATATGTAACCCCTTGTGATTAAAAACGCTTCTTTCGTTTAAGCTTCGTAGGTTTAAGCAAAAAACATGCCTAATAGAATCGACCGCCAATGAATAGCAACGAGATTGGTGGCTAATGTTAACTTAGGCTCAGCATTAAGTTGCTGAGTGAGTCTATCGCCTAGAATTGATAATAGCAATTTCTGTTTACCCTGAGGATTCTGCAGGGCACACCAATAAAATCTCGGAGAATTCGTATGAGCGTCATGAACTATCTAGGTCGCACGGCTTTGGCCACCACGCTGGCACTGGCCACCGCAGCTTTTAGCGCGCAGGCGGCATACCCCGAGCAACCCATCAAAATTTTGATCCCCTTCACACCGGGTGGCGGCACCGACTTTGTGTCGAGAATGGTGGGGTTTAAGCTCAGCGAGCTTACAGGCTGGCAAGTTGTGCTTGAAAACCGACCTGGCGCCGGCGGCAACTTGGCGGTTGAGGCTGCCTCAAAGGCACCCGCTGATGGCTACACCTTAGTCATGGGGCAGACCGACAACATGATGCTTGGCCCTTGGCTGTACACAAACCTGACTTACGATAGCGTCAAAAGTTTTGCCCCAGTGGTGCAAATTTCAGTGACGCCTGCGGCGGTTGGTAGCGCAGCCAACTCAAGCATTAAAACCCCGCAAGACTTAATCGCAAAGGGTAAGAGCCCCGAAGGCCTTAAATGGTCGACTGCGGGCGCGGGTACGCTTGGTCACCTTATCGGTGAAGATTTCAAAAAACGGACCGACGTCAAATTGCTACAGGTGCCCTATAAGGGTGCATCGCCTGCACTGACAGATGTGATGGGTGGGCAGGTCGACGTGTATATCGGTACACTCACCTCGCTGGTGCCTTTGGTCAAAAGCGGCAGACTCAATGCGGTGGCGGTCACCACGGCCAAGCGTTCGCCGGATTTTCCAGAGATTCCAACGCTTGACGAGAATGGCGCGAAAGGCACGGATTTTAGTATTTGGATGGGTTTATTCGCACCCGTAGGGACGCCGCCAGAGATCATCGCCACGCTAAACCGTGAAGCCAATCGTGTGTTGCAAAATCCTGACATTGTGACCAAGCTTAAAGCAGGCGGTGTTGCGCCTGCGGGCGGCACCTCGCAAGCGTTTGCTGATTTTGTGAAAACTGATTATGCGAAGTGGGGCGCGCTGGTAAAAAGCTCGGGCATCAAACTGACCGACTAAGATTTAAGATTCAATTAGCACCTGAGTCTGCTCGTTCGATGTTCGATGTTCGATGTTCGATGTTCGATGTTCGATGTTCGAGATCTCGAATTTATTTTGCGTAAAGAATCAAATCGGCAAAATCTTCTTCAAAGATTTCGCCGATTTCTTTGCGGATCACTTTGTTTTGGGCATCAAGCACTAACAGGATCGGAATCCCGCGCATACGACCAAGAGCAGACTGCAACGTGGGTGTCATCATGGCTGCAGCAAAGCTATATTGATTATCGGTCATATATTTCTGAGCGATCTCAGGCGTCTTATCAATCGAAATCGTCAAGATATTTAGCGCAGAAGCAGGCACTCGTTGCACAAAATTCTGCAAATAAGCGTTTTGTCTTTTACAAAATGGGCACCACGAGGCCCAGATCTGAATCAAGGTATGTTTATCGTTATCTTTTGCGAGGGTAAACAGCGTACCGTCTAGTTTTTTAACGCTACCAAGCTCAAGCGTTTGACCCAACTCAATCGCGCACGCACTTGGCATGGCAAACAGGCCAAGCGTCAAACTTGAAAGCATCAACAACAGATAACGACGCACAGTTTTCATACAAATCCTATCCGCCTGCCAGCGGCGTGCCCGAGGGCGCTAATCCAAATCTTGCAAGTGCAGTGGCACGGCGTTGCAACCACCAACCTGAGGATTCGTTCCAGTGCTTAAACTCGGCATCAGGTGCCAAAGCCTGCAGGGCATGAAGCGGCCAAAACGGATCGTAGAGCGCCTGACGGCCCACCGCGATCAGATCAGACTTACCCGACTGCACAATATCCTCGGCTTGCTGCGGATACAAAATCAAGCCCACCGCCATACTGGGGACTTTGGCCGCGTTTTTAATTTGCTCTGCGTAGGGCACCTGGTAGCCCAAGCCTTTAATCGAATTTTGCACGGTTGGCGATCCGTTAATACCACCCGATGAGCAGTCGATGATATCAACGCCACGCGCAGCCAAGAGCGGTGCAATCGCTAACGAATCTTCAAGACTCCAGCCCTCTTTGCCAGCGCCGTCTTCAATCGAAATTCTAAAAAAGAGCGGCTTGTGGCTTGGCCAGTTTGCACGAATCGCAGTAGTGACATCTAACGCAAACTTCATCCGCTTGTTCAAATCGCCGCCATAGGCATCTTGGCGGTTGTTGGTCACTGGGCTCAAAAAACTCGAGATCAAATAGCCATGGGCACCGTGAATTTCAACGATATCAAACCCCGCGCGATCAGCGCGCGCAACAGCCTCGCCAAACTTTACGATCAATTCTTCAATCTCTGGGATCGTCAATGCCTGTGGCTTCGGGAAATCGGGTCCATAAGATAAATCAGAGGGGCCGCGTGGCGTCCAGGGTGCCTCGCCGTGTGCCGCATCGGCTGCCGTGAGCGGCCCACCGCCCTCCCAGACGCGTTGACTTGACGCCTTACGACCCGCGTGGCCAATTTGAATCGCGGCAAGCGCCCCTTGTGAGTGGATGAAGTCTGTTACGCGCTTTAAGCCCGGAATGAATTCATCAGACCACAAGCCCAAATCACCGTGAGTGATGCGGCCCGCCGACTCAACGGACACCACTTCAGTCATCACCGTGCCAAAACCACCCAAGGCAAACTTGCTGTAGTGTGCCAAATGCCAGTCAGTGGCAAAGCCATTTTCAGCGCGGTATTGCATCATTGGCGCGAGCACGAGACGGTTAGGCAAGGTCACGCCACGCAAAGGCATGGGGCGAAATAATAAGGGAGTATCAGCGTTCATGGGGCGGTGGATGTCTCAAAATTATTTGTTGGTGTGCGACTGCAATGTTTTAGTATATTAGGCGAAGTTACATTGAGAATTGAGCCCGTATGGCACCTTATCATCCTGCACGACGCCTACTGCATTGGTTAGTCGCACTCTGCCTCGCACTGTTGTTTGTGTTGGGCCTCTGGATGACGGCGCGCGCCAGTGCAAACCTTTGGGATGATCAGACCAACCTTCTGTACGGCTTGCACAAGGCGTTAGGCGTTACGGTCTTGCTGCTGATGATGCTGCGCTTTATTTTGAAACTGTACTTGGCAGCGCCCGCGTACCCGCCAAGCCTCACACCAAGAAACATCCTCGCAGCCAAGGCGGTTCACGGTCTGCTTTACGCTTTGCTGTTCGCGGTACCGCTTTTTGGCTGGGCTGGGGTCACGGCGTACCCGGCACTTATTACCGTTGCAGGCTATCACTTGCCGCCGATGCCCTGGGTTGCGCAAAACGAAGCTTTGGCTAAACAGCTATTTGCAGTGCATGGCACACTTGCGTTTGTGCTCGCAGCCTTGGTTATTGGCCACTTTGCAGCGGCTCTGCTGCATCTTTTTTACAGACGCGACGGCGTCTTTGAGCGGATTTGGCCGGGCAAGCATAGCAAGCCGCGCTAGGTACTTACTACCCACCATAGCTCTAAAAATGCCCAGCCAAACGTGGTTGAAGTGATGCGCGCAGCCACTAGGCAGCTGCGCTTTCGAAACACGCGACACAACGTCTGCTCAATTGGCCTTCGCTTGAGCAATCTGAGTGATGACCAGACCGGCCAATAGCAAGACGATCCCAAACACCCTGAGCCCGTTCACTGGCTGAACGAGCGATTCAAACCAGCCAAAGTGATTGATAAACCCAGAAAAAACAATCTGCGCGACCATCGCATACAACACAACATTTGCGATACCAAAGCTAGGCGCCATACAGGTCACGCTGATGACATAAAAAGCAACGATCAACCCCCCGGCAAAATCGATTGGCCTGGCCCCGCCAAGCTTTGACCAAGTGGGCAAGGCACCGGTGAACAGTATCGCGGTCAACAAACAAGCTAAAAAACCAACACCAAACAAGACGATGGGCGCGTGAAGTGGCTCGTCAAGGGTTTTCCCTAGTCGGGCATTCAGAACACCCATCACCGGAATCAACGCACCGGCAGCGGCAGACCAAAGGGCATAACGGATTGAACTCAAAGGGTGCTCCAAAAAACGTTGTGATGAATCAATAGGATGGCCTGAAGCTAACAAAGCGGCATCGAGGCTCTAAAGTGGCATCTAGGCGGAAAAGGTGCCCAAACGGTAACTCATTGGGCGAGTTATTTAGTGGCGCTCACGGGTGAATGCCTCAATTTTTTCTCGACTGTCAGGGCTGTGCCCATAGGTCTTTAACAGCAGCTGACGCGAGCCGAGCTCAAAATCTTCAAATTCAAACCCGGGTGCCACGACGCAGCTCACAAAGCTGCAAGACTCAGCCTGCTCAGCTTGCGCCGCAAACCAGGTACGCGCCGCGATTGTCAGCTGATAACAGCCCGACTCAACGCCTAAGCGTTGGGTTTTAAGCTGGCCATCTGCGGCAAAACTATAAATGACCAGATCGCAACCCGAGTGAAAAAACCAAGTTTCGTCAGACTGAATGCGATGCCAGGCCGAGAAATCATCGCCTGCCAGCAGATAGTGAATGCTGGTGTAGGCCGAGCGCTCAGGCGACTCTGAACCGGCCCGAACACGATGCTCAGCACGATGCACTTCAGCATAAAAGCCGCCTTCAGGATGGGGCACCAAGCCGTACCGCTCAATTAACCGAGTTTGCTCATTCACTTAATACCTCACCGACCTTGAAAAATGCCTTTACTTTTGCTCGCCGAAGCGTATTTTTTCTAAGGGATGCATAGTTTGGCTATGCTTCAGCGACAGATTCTTATCTTCGTGCAAAAGTTGTTTTGAAGGACACGCGCTCAATCCAACTTACTCGTGGATTAAATTGGGTCAAAAATTTGAGTAATACTCCGAAGGCATGATACCTTCAGAACATCGCGAAAAGATTCTAACGCTGACAAAATACCAAAGAGACAATGCCGACATCAGATATTCTTCAAGCCCTTGCCCCGACGGGCACTTTACGCGCCGGTGTTTACACCGGTAATTTTTTGTTGATTACTGGCAAAACACCTGAGGGTGATCCTGACGGTGTCTCGCCCGATCTTTGCCGTGCGATCGCTCAAAAACTTGGCGTGCCTCTACAACTGATCCCATTTAAAAGCCAAGATGCTCTGGTTGATGCCGTTGGCACCAACACTTGCGACATTGGCTTTGTCGGTGCCGATCCAGATCGTGCCGAAAAAGTGACGTTTACCCCTGCCTACGTTGAAATCCAAGCCACGTATATCGTGCCAGAAGCGTCAGCAATCAAACACGCCTCTGAAGTCGATCGCGCTGGGGTTCGCATCGCGGTGCCTGCCCGCAGCGCCTATGGGCTCTGGCTCAATCGCAATATCAAATACGCCAAGCTGCTTGAGGCGGAAGGTTTTGATGCCACGATCGAACTCTTCACAAAAGACAAGCTCGAAGCACTCGCTGGTTTGCGTGTTGGGCTAGAAGTTGATATCAAAAGGATCCCGGGTACGCGCATCGTTGAGGGTGAGTTCACGATGGTGCAGCAAGGTGCTAGCACGCGCAAAGGCGATGCGATTGCCGCTCAATTCTTGTTCGACTTTCTTGAGCAAGCCAAGGCCTCTGGTTTAGTTGCACAACTGATTCAGAAGCATCGAGTGCATGGCCTGCATGTTGCGCCTCTGGCGCAAGGGCGTTAACTCCAATGAGATGGCTTGCCACTCTAGTGCTGGGACTTAGCGCGACTGCTCTACAGGCGCAGACACCAGAGCAAACCTACCCAAGCAAACAAATTCGCCTGATCATCCCCTTTGCAGCGGGTGGCGCGTCAGATATCTTGGCGCGCATCGTCGGTAAAAAGCTGACTGAAAACTGGGGTCAGCCGGTTGTGGTTGAAAACAAGGTGGGCGGCAATGCCCAAATCGGGGCGGCGTATGTGGCTAAGTCTGAGCCCGACGGCTACACCTTGCTGGTGGTCGACCTGAGTGCGCTAACGATGGCGCCCACACTCATGAAAAATCTCACCTACGATCCGGCCAAAGAGCTCACCCCTGTTGCGATTGTGGCCTATTCACCCCACATCCTTGTCGTGGCCAACAAGTTACCGGTAAAAAGCCTTGCTGAGCTCATCGCCTATGCTCGCAACCAACCGGTGCCACTGAATTTTGGAACACCCCTGGGGGCGGCCCCGCACCTGGCAGGCGTATTGCTGGCACAAAAAGAAAATTTGCAACTGAACTTTATTGGCTACAAGGGTGGCTCGCAGGTGATTGCAGATCTAGCCGGCGGGCAAATTGATCTGACGATGAACAGTTTTTTAGCCACCTACCCCATGGCAAAAACCGGCAATTACCGGTTGATTGCTGTCGCCAGCCCCGAACGCTTCGCCCCAATCCCTGACACACCAGCGATCGCTGAACGCATCCCGGGCTACGTGACCGGGTCTTTTCAGGGGATGATGGCGCCTAGCGCAACACCGCAAGCCATCATCGCAAAATTAAACGCCGAGATCGCGAAAATTGCCGCCCTTCCCGATATTCGTAAACAGTTTGCCGACCTGGGCTCTGAGGCCTTACCGCGTACCCCCGCCGACTTGCGCAAGTGGCTAACCGACGAAACCGCTTACTGGGCACAAGTGATTCAAACCGGAAATGTCAAAATTGAGTAATAGCTCGTCAACTCAGAACACCCCAGAGTGGTTGCACGCGTATAAGATTATTGATCTGTATTACGCAGCCGGATTACTGTTATTTACTGGCGTCAGGCTGCTGCCTGGGCATCCAGGTCTCAACGTTGCCGCCTCGCTGACACTGACGAGTATTGTGCTGGTGTTTGTTCTTGCAGACCTTTGGTCACTGCATCATCGCGAGCGAACATTTATATCGAACGCCCTGATACCGACCTTAACAATGGGCTTCGCGTGCTTTGGGATCTGGTTTGTCAATCCCTATGCCATCATGTGGGTGTTTGCCTCGATTCCTGTACTTTTTGTACGACTGCCCCTGGCCTCTGCGTACGCGCTTAGCGCCGGTGCACTGATCATCGCTCTAAGTATTTTATTTATCAAATACAGCTTTGATACCGTAACCCTGACTCGCCTCGCGCTAGCGGGCGGCATGATTAGCATCACACTTGGCAGCTTTTTAAAAATATTTAGCCGGGTGAATAACGAGCTCACTGAAAAGACCCTGTTGCTGGACGCCACTCTGCAGTCGATCCCGCAAGGGTTGACTGTCATTGGTAAAGATAATCGGCATAAGCTTTTTAACCAGCAATACTGTGATCTTTTAAATCTACCACGATCTCTAGTTGACACTTACCCAACGTTGCCAGAGGTCGTACAGTTTCAAATTGATCGAGGTGATTTTAGGGACGTGGGTGACATCACGCCTGAAACGCGTGAGTATATTGTTTCTCGCGGCGTCAACGTTGATGAGCACGTCAAACGTAATTATGTACGAAAAGACTCAAGCGGTCGCTACATTGAAATCCAAACGCACCCGATGCCGTCAGGAGACATCGTACGTACCTACGCCGACGTTTCGAACTACGAAAATGCGCGTCGCAAGCTGCAAGCGCTGTTAACTGAACATCAAGAAATGAGTCAACTCATTTTGCGACGCGTACGCGAGCAAATGATTGACTCAATGACTGAACTTGCCTTAACGCGCGACAACGAAACCGGCTTGCATATTCAGCGCACCAAGCTTTACGTTAAGACTCTTGCGCAAATATTGCGTCACGCTGAGCGTTACCGCGCAGAACTCTCTGACGAACTGATCGAAAAGATCGTCACTGCGGCACCCCTACACGATCTAGGCAAGGTCGGCATCCCAGATCAAATCTTGCTTAAACCCAGTCGCCACACGCCTGAAGATACGGTGATCATGCGAACCCACGCCATGCTTGGCGAGACCATTTTGTATGCGGCCGCCGGCGCCGATCATATGCCAACCTCACTGTTTAATATCGCCGCTAAAATCGCCGGCGGGCACCACGAAAACTGGGACGGTAGCGGCTACCCTCGCGGCCTCGCTGGCACCGACATCCCGCTCGAGGCACGCTTGATGGCCCTGGCTGATGTGTATGACGCCCTGACCACCGAGCGCATCTACAAAAAAGCCTGGACGCACGAGGCGGCCAGCGCAGAGATTTACCGCCTCTCGGGTAAAAAATTTGATCCTGACCTTGTGTTTGCCTTTGGCCAGGCCGAGGCACGCTTTCGCGAAATTGCCATCGAACTGAATGACGCGACGTCTGTGTCTCAACCCTAGGTATCGCAAATGCAAATCGCTGAACAAGTATTTATCTTACTTTTTGCCACGATGGCGTTGGGCTTGCTCTTTAGTTTTTCTCCACTTCTGGACAAGCAAAACAATACCTCTATCAACAGCTATTGGGCGCTCTCGGTTGGATTATTCGCTGGGGGATATTTTATCTTTGCGCTGGTACCGTCGCTGTCCCCGGTGCTACTGACCCCTGCCAATTTCTGCATCCTTGGGGCCTACATTTTTAGCGGGGTATTGTTTCGCTCTTGGCGCCAACCGATTGAACGCCCGCTCTTAATCGCGGTGTGGTGTGTTTTGATCGTACTAGGCATCATCTTTGAAGCCATTCGGCAAAACGGTGACTTCGCTGACCGGGTGGTCTTTGTCACCACAATTTTTGCAATCGCCTTAGTTTGGCAGGGCTATGAGGTGGCGCGCCTCATTTCTGCGCAAGGCCCGATCATATTGAAATATATTTTTAGCCTCATCGTGTTGTCTCTTTTGTTAATACTGACCCGCACCTTCATCACGTTAAATATCAATCTCAGCCAGGTAAACAATATCTTTAGTGAAGAACTCGTCACGCGATTTTTACGCTGGTCAGCACAAGCAACTACGCTTCTCACTTTCTTTGCGATTGGTACGTTTTATTTGCAGCGACAGCTTTTAGAACGACGCCAAATGATCGATTCTCTTCAGTCAAAAGATAGCGCACTAACAGGCGAGATCGAAGAAAAAAACCAAATTCAGCAGCTGCTCGTTGAGCGTGATGAATTGATTCAGTCACTAATCAGCGCCAAAAAATCAGCCGAAGTGGGGGCGCTATCGGCCGCACTGGCACACGAACTGAATCAGCCACTGTGCGCCATACAACTCAATGCTGAGTGCCTGCAGATGGAGATCTCAAGCGTTGCGACCAACCCACTGATTAAACAAGAACTTGTCTCTCGGATCTTGGGCGATAACCAACGAGCCTCAGAAATTATTACTGCACTCAGACAGATATTTTCAAACACGACGGTGGTACCACAACGGGTTGACTTGGTTGACATCATGTCAACGCTCGAAAAGTTATTTTTACCTTTAGCCAAGAAAGAAAATGTTTCGGTTCGTCGAAACTATCCCATCACTGGCGGATGCCACGTCTTAGTGAATCCGCAAGAATTTCAGCAAGTGCTCTTAAATCTATTAAACAATGCCGTTCAGGCGCTGTCCGAAGTCGTAGATCATGAGCGATGCATTGAAATCGGCATCAGCAAGACAAACAATCGAGCGTATTTAAGAGTCTCTGACAATGGCAAGGGAATCGATCCGGCTACCCAAGCCACCATCTTTAATCTGCTGAGCTCGAACAAGTATGCCGGAATGGGTTTGGGATTATGGCTCAGTCATCATATTATTGAGCGACACAAAGGTCGCCTTTACGTTTCGGCGCAACCTGGCTGGGCAACTACGTTTATGATTGAGTTACCACTCAACGAATAAGATCTCTATATTTGTTAAAAGCGCAGAGTCGCGATGCAAGCTACCCCTTACCCCGCGCCTTAAACGGCGAGACCTCACGGAGACAATAATGAAAATAGATTTAACTGGAAAACGCGCGTTAATTGCTGGCGGCAGCCGCGGGATTGGTTTGGCGATTGCCGACGCGTATGCACAGGCCGGTGCAGATGTTTCAATTTGCGCCAGAAGTGAAGGCCCCTTGCGCGATGCAGAGCTTGCGTTAAAGAAACATGGCCATAAAGTGCTTGCGACATCTTGTGATTTGGGCGATGCCAACGCCATTAAACAGTGGGTAGAAGCCTCGGCCAAGTCGTTAGGCGGCATCGATATTTTGGTCAATAACGCTTCGGGCTTTGGCCGTACCGATGACGAAGCAGGTTGGGCCGTGAGTGTTCAAATCGATTTGATGGCGACGGTGCGTGCTTGTCACGCTGCCATGCCCTACCTCGAAGCACGCGGCGGTAGCATCTTGCATATCTCTTCGATCTCAGGCCTAGGGGCTAGCGTGCGCACGCCGCCTTATGGTGCGATCAAGGCTGCTTTAATTGAATACACCCAAACACAGGCACTGTCGTACGCAGGCAAAAAGATTCGCGTCAACTGCATTGCACCAGGTTCAATCTTTTTTGACGGCGGCACCTGGGATATTGCTAAGCGCGACAAGCCCGAGCTCTACGCGCGTATTTTGGCTGGCATCCCCACTGGGCGTTTTGGTATCCCAGAAGAAATTGCAACGGTTGCCACCTTTTTAGCCAGCGATTTGGCGTCGTGGGTCACTGGGCAAACCATTGCTGTTGATGGCGGGCAAAGTCTGTAAAAAATGGCTGAATCGTCGTAACGTACCGTCTTTCTGGCCTTCCCCGCTAGGCAAGAAAGACCGTATCAGTCAAACTCAATAAGTCAGACTCATATCTTTTATACGCAGCGAGAACAACATGGCTGTTTTGCTCACCCCACGCTTAACTGGTCGCACCGTCTTTATTAACGGCGGCGCACGAGGGATTGGACGCGCAAGCGCCCTACGGCTTGCCTCTGAGGGTGCCAAGGTATGGATTACCAGTCGTGACGAGGCGGCGATGGCCGAGGCGCTTAGCGAGGCAACCGCGCAGGGGCTCGCCATCCGCGGCTTACTGATGGATTCGTCGGAGGCAGCCTCGATTAAAAACGCGATCGCACAGGTCTATGCAACCGATAAGCGTCTGGATATTCTGGTGAACAACGCCGGCGGCTCGTTACAAACCCCCGCACTGTTTGAACAAGAATCTGACGACGACTGGAAGCGCGTGCTGGATCTAAACATTATGGGCACTGTTTGGGCATGTCGCCAAGCCCTGCCGCTCATGACCGCCGCTGGGCAGGGGCGTATTGTCAATGTCGGGTCAAAGGCAGGGCGCTTTAGCAGCCGAGTCGCAGGCGCAAACTATGCCGCCTCAAAAGGCGCCATTAGTGCTCTGACGCGTCAACTTGCTGCCGAATACGGCCCTAAGGGGATTACCGTTAACTGCGTATGCCCAGGCCTGGTGATGACCTTGCGTACCAAGGCTCGCTGGGAGTCTCGCAAAACCCCAGAAGAACGTGCCTCATTGCTTGAGAGCATCCCACTGCGACGCCATGCAGAACCGCAAGATATCGCTGCAGCGATTGCTTTTTTAGCGTCTGACGACTCGGCCTTTATTACTGGGATTACACTGGACGTGAATGGCGGCGAAGTGATGGCGTAAGCCTCACTGAGCAACACCTAATCTTTAGTACCACCGAACAGCGAACCCGTATGCGCATCTTTGCTTTAGTCTCTTTAATATTTTTTTCTGGCCTAACACTAGTCGGTTGCGGCACGAACGGCCCAGTCAAGCCACCCCCGGTTCGGATGGCGTCAGGCCTGTTTAAAAATGCCGATGCAAGTATCGTAAAAAATAATCTCATGGGTGTCTGCTCAACAAACCATCTGCGCGTTCAAACCGATAAAAATGAAATCACTTGCACCAGTGTTAGTATTGATCCACAGCGCAATGCAATGATTATTGCCCTGATGAACAATGAATGGGCGTTGCAACACAAAGACGTAGTCAGTTTCAGTTTAAGCGTTGACGGGGCTGACGTACGCGTCAACGCCAACTCTTATGTTGAATTTGTGATGCCCAAAGGTCTGATGGCAGACGCCCCTTCAAAAGCAACGCGCAATCTGCTAGATGACGCTTCGTTTATCAATGCACAGCAGCTGCTCAAAGCGGCTGGCGCCTCTGAGTAAGCAGTCATGTCAGCACCAACCAACCCTCACCATCTGACCGTTTTATTTGAAAAGAATCAACAATGGGTTGATTCAGTGCGCACCAGCGACCCTGAGTTTTTTAAGCGGCTCGCCAATCAGCAATCACCCGAATATCTTTGGATCGGTTGTTCTGACTCACGTGTGCCCGCCAATCAGATCACCGGCCTGGCGCCGGGCGAGGTCTTTGTTCATCGCAACATCGCCAACGTAGTCGTACACACTGATTTAAATGCCCTCTCTGTGATTCAGTTTGCAATCGATCAAGTTAAGGTCAAGCATATTATTGTGGTCGGGCACTATGGCTGCGCAGGCGTTCGCGCTGCGCTTGAAAATATTCGCGTAGGCCTTGCCGACAACTGGATACGCCACGTCAAAGATGTGCACGATAAGCATGGCTCGTACCTTGGACGCGTCATGAATAATCAGCAACGTCTTGATCAGTTGTGCGAGCTCAATGTCATTGAGCAAGTCGTGAATGTTTGCCAAACAACCAGCGTGCAAGACGCCTGGTCACGCGGTCAAACTGTCACCGTGCATGGCTGGGTATACGGTCTTGAAGATGGGCTCGTGCGCGACATGGGGATCAGTATCGCTAGCTTCGACGAACTCGAGCAACGGTATCGCACCGTGCTAGCTAAGCGCTATACCGAGTCTTAGCCACGTACCGCTTGGCGCACTCGCCAAAACAAGAAGCCCGCAATCGCAAGATTCAGCAAATTCCAGACCATGCCGTTGATCATTGCCATTTGATACGAGCCTGTTAAGTCAAAAATTTTACCCGACATCCAGCCACCAAGCGCCATCCCAAACATGGTGCACATGATCACCGAACCCACCCGTCGGCCAGCCTCGGCAGCTGGAAAATACTCGCGAATAATAATCGCGTACGAGGGGACGATACCGCCCTGGAACAGACCAAATAACGCCGAGATTAAGTAGAGTGATACCAGCCCATCAAAGGGCAAGAACATAAACAAGGCGATGCCTTGCAAGGCCGAACCTAGCAACAAGGTGCGTATGCCGCCGATGCGATCGCAGATCACCCCCGAGATCAAGCGGCTAATGATGCCGCAACCGAGCATCAACGCCAACATTTCAGCGCCACGCGTTGGGCCATAGCCCAGATCGGCGCAATACGCCACAATATGTACCTGAGGCATTGACATGGCAACGCAACAGGCTAAACCAGCCATGCACATCAGTAGCTGTGCCTGATTGAGATTCAGTCCGAACGGCTTGGGGACGCCGGCAACCTGATTGTTCGCCAAGGCAGACACCTGCGCCAAAGGGGGACGGCGACGCATCAAAAAGGCCAGCAAGGCTAGGCTGATTCCGGACACCAAACCTATCCAAATATAGGTATCACGCCAGCCAATGGTCGAAACCCCCCATTGCGTCAAAGGTGGCCAAATCGCACCGGCTAAATAGTTGCCGCTTGCGCACACCGCGACGGCAATCCCGCGGCGCTTATTCCACCAAAGTGATGTATCTGCCACCAAAGGTGCAAACGTCGCAGAAGCGCCAAAGAACCCCAAAAACAAACCGTGTACCAGCGCAAACACAAGGATATCAGTCGTGTTGGCTGCCCAGACAAAACCGATCAGTAAGCCCGCCGCGCCAATCAACAGGCACGTCCAGACACCCCAACGGTCGGACACGCGCCCCATCAGTAGGCCACCTGCACCAAAGCCAATCCACAACAGCGTTGACGGCAATGAGGCGTCTGAGCGCGATACGCCAAACTCTGCTTGAACTTCGGGCAATACGACCGAGACAATGAACATACAACTGCTGCCCATCACCATGATGACAAGCGATTTCACAAGCCGCCAAAAGGCATAACGAGAATCGATCAGGTGCTCAGGGGCGTACGCTACTGTCATAGAAAGACTCTTTTAGAGGTCGCAAGAAAGCCTGAAAACGTGAGGCAGCGTACCACGACAGGCCAAACCCTGCTCAACGCGACAAGTGTTTTCCACTGCACAACGCCGCCTGTCTTTACGCTTAAACTGTGAGCTAGATACTTGATCAGCCCCAACGTGCAAGATGACGCAAACTGCCTGTAGAAGACGTCATCATTTACCTGCTTGCTAACGTTCACTCGATGAACGCCCGTTTGATTTGATTCACTCTTCAAAGAACTTTGTCATGCAACACTCAGCCGCCCCACACACCTCAGGCAAACGCTCATATCGTTACTACGATTTAATCGTGGTGGCGTTTGTCACGGTCTTGCTATGTTCAAATCTGATCGGCACCGGCAAAGTCGCGCAAGTCAACGTGCCGGTCTTGGGCACGGTGCTGTTTGGCGCAGGAGTATTGTTTTTTCCGTTGTCTTATTTGTTTGGCGATATTTTGACTGAGGTCTATGGCTATGCCCACGACCGACGCGCCGTTTGGTGCGGGTTTGCCGCCTTGGTCTTTGCGGCGGTGATTGCGTTGATCGTCATCAGTTTGCCGGTCGCTCCAGGCCCACACCATGCCCACATGCAAGAGGGGCTTGAGGCGGTCTTTGGCAACACCTGGCGTGTCGTGCTGGGATCAATCATTGCATTTTTTTGTGGCAGTCTGACCAACGCCTTTGTTTTGGCCAAGATGAAAATCTTGTCCCAGGGCAAACACCTTTGGGCACGTCTGATCGGCTCAACCGCCTTGGGTGAATTGGTGGATTCGTCATTATTCTTTTTGATCGCCTTTTATGGCATTTGGCCCACCGAGCAACTCGTTGCCGTAGCCATTTCACAATACCTACTCAAAACTGGCTGGGAAGTTCTCGCCACCCCCCTTACCTATCGACTTATTGCGTTTTTGAAGCGCAAAGAAAACGAAGACTATTACGACCGCGATACAAATTTCAGCCCTTTCGCGGTGAAGGTGTTATGAGCGCCTTGACCCGTTACACTAGGTGACAAATTTAGCAATTGCCAATGACAAATCGCCAATCGACAAGCGCCTGCTTTATCTTGGTTCAACACTACAAAATCTTGAGCTTTCAAGCCAACCAGCGGAGACCTGCCCCATGAGCGTGATCACCAACATCGAAGACCTACGCGTTTTGGCAAAAAAGCGCGTGCCGCGCATGTTTTACGACTACGCCGACTCGGGCTCATGGACAGAAAGCACCTATCGCGCCAACGAAAGTGATTTTCAAAAAATTAAATTGCGTCAACGCATTTTGATCAACATGGAAAACCGCTCGACCATCAGTCAGATGATCGGACAAAAAGTAGCCATGCCAGTGGCAATTGCACCAACCGGCTTAACTGGTATGCAGCACGCCGACGGAGAAATTCTGGCCGCCAAAGTCGCCAAAGAATTTGGCATCCCCTTTACCTTATCGACCATGAGCATTTGCTCGATCGAAGCGGTGGCCGAAGGCACCAACCATCACCCCTTTTGGTTTCAACTTTACGTGATGAAAGATCGCGACTTCATCGAGCGCCTGATTGAACGCGCAAAGCGTGCCAACTGCTCGGCCTTAGTTTTAACCCTTGATTTGCAAATTTTAGGGCAGCGCCACAAAGACTTAAAAAATGGCTTAAGCGCGCCACCTAAACTGACCTTGGCTAACATGATAAATATTGCGACCAAGCCGAGCTGGGCGCTGGGTATGCTTGCTACTAAAAATCGTCAGTTTGGCAACATCGTGGGGCATGTGCAGGGCGTCAGCGACATGAGCAAACTGAGCGAGTGGACCGCCTCGCAATTTGACCCGCGCCTGAACTGGGATGATGTGGCATGGATCAAAAAACTTTGGGGTGGCAAGCTGATCTTAAAAGGGATTCAAGACGTAGACGATGCACGGATGGCGCTTAACAGCGGTGCCGATGCCCTGATTGTTAGCAACCATGGTGGGCGTCAGCTTGACGGCGCTGCTTCAAGTATCGAATCTTTGCCGGCAATCGTCGAGGCCGTCGGTAAACAAATCGAAATCCATATGGATGGCGGAGTGCGCAGCGGCCAAGACGTCTTAAAAGCACGTGCGCTGGGCGCGCAAGGTTGTTATATTGGACGCGCCTTTTTGTACGGCTTAGGTGCGATGGGCGAAACCGGCGTCAAAAAAGTTCTTGAAATCTTGCATAAAGAGCTTGATCTGACGATGGCCTTTTGTGGACGCACTGACATTGAAACAGTCGATAAGAGTATTTTAATGCCCGGCACATACCCCACTTAATTTGAAACACTCAACACTTAATATGTTTAAAGCTTGAACTAATCGACACTTGAACCACTGAACACTTGACACATTCATAATGAACACAAACTCTTCAACTTTAAAAGCACTGCCGCGCTGGATTTTCATGAGCCGATGGCTCCAAGCTCCGCTCTATATCGGGCTAATCGTTGCGCAAGGCGTTTATGTCTGGCAATTCTGGAAAGAGCTCGTACATCTCATCGCCATGATGGGCGTGGATAAGGCGATCACCGAGACCGAACTCATGTTGATCGTGCTGGGATTGATTGACGTCGTCATGATTTCAAACCTGTTAGTCATGGTCATTGTTGGAGGCTGGGAAACCTTCGTCTCGCGCATGGGGCTTAAAAACCACCCTGATCAGCCTGAATGGCTATCGCACGTCAATGCGGGGGTGTTGAAGGTCAAGCTTGCAACAGCGATTATTGGGATTTCATCGATTCACTTACTCAAGACCTTTATTAATGCGCCCAGCATTTCAGAACCCACACTGATGTGGCAAACGCTGATTCATCTGGCCTTTGTCTTATCTGCCATCGCAATCGCCTATACCGAAAAACTGTTGAGCCAAGCTCATCAACCCCAACACCACTAAGGAGCTCCGCCATGTCAGGACACGGCCACGTTGACCCATCCAATAAAAAAGTTGCACTCGTCATTGCAGTGCTGGCACTTTTTTTAGCGATCAGCGAAACACTCAGTAAAGCGTATCAAACAGAGGTCATCACCAAGCAAGTTGAAGCGTCAAACTTATGGGCATTTTTTCAAGCAAAGTCGATTCGCAAGACCACCACTGACGTCGCGGTGCAAGCGGCACAAATCAGCCCGCAGGCCGACGATCCAAAAGTTGTCGCTCAGATAAAAAAATGGGCTGACACTGCGAAACGTTACGACACCGAGCCAGAAACTGGTGAAGGTCGCAAAGAGCTGGCCGAGCGTGCGAAAAAAGCACAAGCGCTGGGCGAACTTGCCAACCACAAATATCACAATCTAGAGATTTCCTCAGGCGTCTTGCAGGTGGCCATTGTCTTGGCCTCCTCGTCGATCATCACAAACGTGATGATGCTGGCCTGGCTGGCGGGCGGTTTGGGGATTGTGGCCGTGGGTTTCGGAATTTTTGCGATGTTTGGGGCCGCAGCGCTGTTTTGATGCAGCGTCGAGAGGTTCTGAAATTTGCGGGTGCCTCGGCGGCCCTTTTGGGATTGCCACGCGTTGGTGCAGCAAGACAAAACTGGCCGATAGAACCCTTTAGCTTAGGCGTGGCTAGCGGCTCGCCTACAAGCGAGTCGATCGTGCTCTGGACTCGCCTGGGTACACCTGCTCTCGAAGCCTCTGGGCTCAACACTAAACCGGTGGCGGTCACTTGGCAGCTGGCCCACGACGAGCAGTTCAGTCGTCTTGCGGCCACCGGCGTCGTTCAAGCCACAGCCGCACTCGGGCATTCGGTGCATGCCGAGGTCACGGGGCTTGAGCCCGGGCGTGCCTATTTCTATCGCTTCATTTCAGGGTCTGCGACCAGCACTATAGGTCGCACGCGTACGTTTCCAGCGCCGCAGGCCGAGGTAAAACGCTTGCGCCTGGCCTATGCCTCTTGCCAACAATGGGGCAATGGCTACTACAGCGCCTACCGGCACATGCTCGCCGAAAACCTCGATTTTGTGTTGTTTTTAGGTGATTACGTTTACGAATATCCGAGCTCACGCCCAGTCGATATACGGCCTACCACTGGTGGGTGGATCACCACCCTTGAGGGCTACCGCAGTCGTTACGCCCTACATAAGTCAGACCCAGATTTACAAGCGATTCACGCTGCCTACCCCTGGGTGGTGACTTGGGATGATCACGAAGTTCAAAACGACTACGCAGCGACGCACGAAGGATTATCAGGAACCCCGGTCGAAAATTTTATGGCGCGTCGACGTGCTGCGTACCAAGCGTTTTATGAAAATATGCCGGTCACGCGCGCAAGTTTTGCACGGCTGCTTGCCGGGCAAGGCGATGAGGCGAGGGTGTTTGGTAGCGTGTCTTACGGACGCTTGGCTACTCTCTATACCCTCGATGATCGGCAATATCGTGACGTGCAGGCCTGTACACCCAACAATCGCGCAGGCTCGGCCCGTATCGACCCTGGCAAATGCGACAGCTTGCACGACCCGCGGCGCACCTTGCTTGGTGATGCCCAAGAACGCTGGCTCAGCCAGCAGTTTGCAGCGGCGCGCAGCCGCTGGAACCTCATCGGTCAACAGACCTTGTTTGGACGGCGAAACTACAGCACGACCGGCGCACAATTACTCAGAAATGATGGCTGGGATGGTTATCCGGCTGCGCGTCGTCGACTCACTGACGCGATGCTGCACACACGACTGAGTAACCCTGTACTGTTAGGTGGTGACATTCACGAGAATTGGGTTGGGCACGTTTTGTCTGATTACAACAACCCAGCCTGCGAGGCGATTGGGGTCGAGTTTTGTGGCACGAGCATTACTTCACTCTCTAACTCGACGCCCGCTCAACTTGCCAAGCAACTTGAAATCAATCCGCACTTCATCTTTGCCAATGCTGCCTCGCGTGGCTATGGCGTGGTCGAGCTCACCCCCACGCAGCTAACAACTACACTCACGGCAGTCAGGGACGCCACTGATCCACACTCTAAGGCGTTTACCCTGGCAAGCTTCGTCGTTGAGAGCGGACGCGCAGCAGTCGAGCAGCGTTGAGGATTGCAAGCCAGATTCACGGCACAGCAAATACGTAAGCGCGCCGAGTGACAAGCACTCACTAAAAGTCGTCAGCCTAGTCACTACTAAAAGGTACGCTAATAAGCGTATTCCCTAAGCGCCCAGTTTTTTGTAACCTGAGTTAAAGCTTAAGGTGTTATTCCATGCAGGCGTTAAACATTGGTCACATTTACCTCGTCGACGACGACGCCTCTATCAGAAGTGCGTTAGCGGGTACGCTTGAGCGTCAGGGCTTTTCAGTCACTGCATACGCAAGTGCCCACGAATTTCTCAAACACGCCACGCCCGTCTCGCCCGCGGTGCTACTACTTGATATGCGCATGCCCGGACAAAGCGGGGTCGAACTACAAACTGACTTGGCCCACCATGGCTGGACCACACCCATCATTTTTGTGAGTGGCGAAAGCTTGCCCGCTCAAATCGTACAAGCGATGAAACAAGGAGCGATCGATTTTTTACTGAAGCCTTTTTCAATGCAAGATTTATTAACAGCCGTTGATCAGGCACTTGAAAAAGATCGCGCGATTAACGCGGTTTTAATAAAAGCTCGAGAAGTCGAAAGGCTCTACGCCACGCTTACGCCTCGCGAGCGCGCAGTATTTGAATCGATGATCGCGGGCAAAACTAACAAACAAATCGCCAGCGCGGATGGTTCTGCCGCCGCGACCGTCAAACTTCATCGCGCACGCGTGTTGTCAAAAATGCACGTCGATTCAGTCGCAGACTTGATCGCCTTAACAAGCGATCTGCCCATCTCAAAGCTCAACAGCAAGCGGTAACAGGCAGGGCGCAGAGGCTAACGAGCGCGCTTGTCAGAAAGCTAGGCAACCTGCGTGCTGTGCTTTAGTCGCGCTCAGATTGCGCAGCTTTAACGTCAAGCACCCACTCGCGCCAGAGCGCGACCATTAGAGCCATCAACACCGGGCCGATGAACAGCCCAACGATTCCCATTGTTTTTACGCCCCCTACCAAACCAAAAAACGTTGGTAAGAATGGCAGTTTGACTGGGCCACCGACCAAGCGAGGCCGCAGCGTTTTGTCTACGATAAACAATTCAATGGCGCCCCAGGCAAACAAACTTGCCCCCGCAATCGGCGCACCTGAACCCACCAAATACAACGACACCAAGGTAAACGATAAGGGCGCACCGCCTGGGATCATCGCCATAAAAGCGGTAATCACACCAAGCAATACTGGTGAAGGCACGCCAGCAACCCAATACGCCACGCCCAGCACCACCCCCTCGCCAATGGCGATCAGCCCCATCCCGGTGACTGTCGCGCTAATCGTCGCGGGGACTACTCTCGAAAAGCGCTGCCACCGCAAGGGCAACACACGCTCACCTAGCACATCAAGCTGATCCACCATGCGGTGGCCATCTTTATACACAAACAACAAGGTAATCAACATGAACAAGAGCGTCAGCATAATGTGAAAGGCATTGCCCGTTGCCGACAAAACCACGCGATAAATGTTGCCAATATGTTGCCCGCTGATCAACTCAACCAGACCACCCAACGCATGAGGTTGGCCTAAAAACTCAGCCCAATAATGACCCAAGCTTTCGCCCACGTAGGGCAGCGCGACAATCCAGGCGGGCGCGTCAACCCCCTGCCGATTAGCCGCCAGGAGCCACGCTAAGAGATGGCGAGCCTCGTTGACCGAGTAATACAAAGCAAGCGACAACGGTACAACTAGCACAAGCAAAATAAAAATCAGCGCCCCACTTGCTGCTAAAGTTGTTCGGCCGCGGCACACCACAACCCATTTTGAATACAACGGCCAACTGGCAAACCCGATGATCAGGGCTGCCAGCACTGGAACGACAAAGCCACTAAAAAAATAAACCCCTGCCGCCAAAAGTAAAATCAGCAGCAGTCGTGCAACAACATGAACAGGCAAGACTGGCTGCATTAGTTCAGCACTCGAATCGGGCTGCCGGCAGCCCAGGCTTGAATATCGGCAACAACGTTCGCGTAAAACACGGCAAAGTTTTCGGGGGTGACATAGCCCAGGTGAGGGGTGAGCAATGTGCGAGGCGTTTTGCGCCAGGCGTCGTTCACCGCCAGCGGCTCGGAGTCATAGACGTCAAGCCCAGCACCAGCGATTTTTCCGTCGGTTAATAATTTTTGCAGCGCTGGCTGATCAATCAAACCTGCCCGCGAGGTGTTGATCAAATAAGCTGTCGATTTCATACTTTGCAAGCTTGTTGCATCGACAATACCGCGCGAACGGTCGCTTAACACCATATGCACACTGATCGCATCTGAGGTGGCAAAGAGCTCTTGTTTAGATACGAGCTTCACGCCAGCTTTGGCCGCGCGCTCTTCGGTCAGGTTTGGGCTCCAGGCGACAACCTCCATACCAAACGCCAAACCAACTCGGCCGACACACTGGCCTAAATGCCCTGCGCCAACCAAACCCAAACGCTTCGCTTCGAGCGTTGGGGGCATGGTGGTTTGCCACAAACCTTGCTGCATATTGGCGGCTTCTTTCGGGATTTGCTTAAACAGCGCAAGCAACAATGACCAGGCAAGCTCAGCCGTGGCACCGGTACTTTTTGGATCACCCGGTGCGCCGCAGACGTCGATACCTTGTGCACGACAAGCCGCCATGTCGACCGAACTATTGCGCATGCCGGTCGTGATCAGTAAACGCAGCTTGGGCAAGGCTTTAATCAGCGTTGCCGGAAACGCGGAGCGTTCGCGCATGGCAACAATCACGTCAAACGACTCGAGGGCCTTGGCCAGGTCGGCAGGCTGAATATATTCAGAAAAAAAGCTCACGTCAGCGTTTAGGCTATCCCACTTCGCCATGTTGGGGGCAACCTTTAGATAATCATCCAGTACGGCAATACGCATCAAATACTCCTAATTTTGTTGTGACTCAATAACGATGTCGCAGACGTGTCGCTACTTCGCCTGTTGTAAGCGTTTTTCAATATCGTCTTTCGGGATCGCACCGCCAACCCGCGAGCCATCGGCAAAAAACAACCCCGGCGTACCTCGCACCATCAGCTTTTGGCCAAGCGCCACCATCTGATCAATCGGTACTTCGCAATCGAGCGTGGCGGGTACTTTATTTTGTAGCATCCAGGCATCCCACACAGCAGCGCGATCTGACGCACACCACACGTGACGAACTTTTAGCGTGGAGTCTGGCGACAAGATTGGATACGGAAAGGTAAAGATCGTGAGGTTATCAATGCCTTCGATAGATTTACGTAACTGCTTACAATAACCGCAATTGGGATCTTCAAAGATTGCCAGTTTACGCGAACCATCACCACGCACTTGTTTGAAAGACAGCTCAAAAGGCAATTGATCAAAGGGCATTTGTGCTAAAGAGTCTTGACGCTCTCGGGTGATGTCGCGGCGAGTCTTGGCGTCAATCAGTGTGCCGTCTAAAACAAAATTCACTGTCTCATCGGTATAAACCAAATCCATACCAAGCTGAATTTCGTACAACCCGTAAGGGGTCAGACGCACGCCACTAATAGGTGGGTTGCCAAACCGTTCGGCAAACAGCTTTTGTACGGCTTGCGTTTTGGCTTCAAGGTTAGCGTCAGCAGCGGGGGCTTTTTGCGCCCACGTTACAGACAAGCTGCCCCACAGACACGCTGCGACAAACCATTTACATTTCAATAATTTTTTCAAACGTACTGCTCCTGATCGATGTATGGACTAAACCTAGCGCGAGGCCCCAGCGATTAAGTACCGCTTAAGCATCGGCAGTTTTTCAACCGCCGACATGCCAAGGTTGCGCAACCATGCCACCGGAGCACTTTGCGCCTCAAATAAACGATGCAACCCATCGGTTACCACTCGCATCGCCAACACGGGCTCAGCACGCGCACGGCGATAACGCCGCAACACCATCGCATCACCAGCACTGCGAAACGCTTCGCGCTCGGCAAGCACACTAACTAAGGCCTCAACGTCACCTAAGCCCAAGTTTAATCCCTGCCCAGCCAAGGGGTGCAAACGGTGGGCCGCGTCACCAGCTAAGGCGATGTGCTCACCAATCATGGGCGACTGATTTAGCGATAACGGAAACGCATGAAGTGAACTACGTAGCGTGAGCTCGCCCATCCGCCCTGCGGTAAGCGCCCCTAAGCGAATACTCAGTTGCGTGGCTTGCTCTGCCGCGGGTAGCGCCAGCAACTCTTGCGCGAGCGACTCTTTGAGCGACCAGACCAAAGACACTTGCGGACCCGCCTGAGTCGCAGGCATCGGCAGTAGGGCCAGCACACCTTGGTCGTTAAACCATTGCAAGGCCGTGCCCTGGTGGGGCCGTGAACAATTCAGATGCGCAACGATTGCTGTGACACCGTACGGTTTGCTATCGACGAGCAAGCCAGCTGCAGCGCGTAAAGGCGATTGGGCGCCATCGGCTGCAATAAACAGCTGGGCTGGCAAGACGGTGCCCTGATCAGTCGTGATGCAGGGCAGACTCTTAGCCAAAGGCCCACGCGTGACCTGACCGAACTGCGACCGGGCAGTTTGAGCCGTCGTGGCGACCATGGCCTCAGGCACCGAAGGCTCAGCGCTACCGGCTTTGCTATACGTCGCAAATTTTTCTGTGATCCAGTTCACGCCAAAAATCTGCACCGCCTGGGTCAGTACGCGTTCGATCTCGCCTGACTCGACAATCCACGCTAACTCTGGGATCGCCGCCTGCCAGGCATTTAAATTGACCAACCCCGCGCCATCGCCATGAATCGCCATGGCTTGCACCGCGGTTAAGCGCTGGGCGTCGAGCATCTGCCAAACCCCAAGCGACGCTAAAAATCGTTGGCTTGCCGGTGAAATTGCGTACACCCTTGGATGAAAAACCTCGGGCGTGGCGGGTGCAAACGTTTGGCGTGGGCCCAGCAAGGTGACTGGTTGTCCGCGTCGTGCCAAGGCTAGCGCCGTAGCCAAACCGACTATGCCCGTGCCACAAACGACTATTGGGGTGTTCATTGGTGGTTCACCGCGCACTCGGCGCGCCAGCCTGTTTAGGCCAAAGCACCCACATTTGCCCAGCCTGCTTCATACGCCCAGCCTGAGCACCTGCTGCCTCGCCAAAACCCCAATAAAAATCGGCACGTGCAGCACCCTTAATTGCAGTCCCGGTATCTTGTGCAAATACCAGGCGATTCATGGCTTGCGTAGAGGCAGGCTGCGTCGTTGCTAAAAATACTGGCGTGCCCAACGGCACAAACGTCGTGTCGACTGCAATCGAACGCTGCGCCATCAAGGGCACGCCGTAAGCACCCTTGGGTCCGATTTCTGGATCAGTGATTGGCTCTTCTTTAAAGAACACCAAGGCTGGGTTGGCATTGAGCATCTCGGGCACACGCTTAGGATTACGCTTTGCCCACTCGCGAATACTTTGCATCGAGGTTTGTGACAACTGCATCTCGCCTTTGTCGGCGAGCCATTTGCCGATCGACACATACGGATGCCCATTATGGTCGGCATAGGCAACCCGTATGGTTTGCCCTGCGCCAGGGCCGTCATTTAGCTGAACACGGCCTGAGCCTTGCACTTGTAAAAAGAAATTATCAACCGGGTCATTGACCCACACCACGACCGGCGGCTTGCGCGTAGACGCCTCAAGGCTTGCGCGGCTATCGTACGGCACCACCCGATTGCCCTCTAATTTGCCGCGCACTCGTTTACCGGCGAGCTCTGGATACACTTTACCCAGATCGATCGTCAATAAATCGGTGGGCACGGTGTAAAGCGGCCACTGGTAGACCCCACCTTGTTTGCGTGATCCCACCACCAACGGCTCGTAATAGCCTGTCACGATGCTGCTAGCAGGCTTACCCTCGGCGCCATCGAGTCGCCAGGGCGTCAGCCAGGTTTGCAAAAACTTGCGCACCGCTTCGGGGTTATTGGCGGCGGGCGCACGCGCTGGGTCGGTGGCCGCCGAGCAGACTGCCTGCCAGGCGCGCGGCGTCGCCCGCGTGGGCCCGGCTAAATTCACGGCGGTTGGGCGCATCAACCCAGCGCAGTTACGCAAAAAGGTCGTCCAGACTCCACGCAAATCGTCATTGGCCCAGCCGGGTAGCTCGCCCCAGCCAACTGCCGCGAACTTACCGGCCAGCGCACGCGCGGCACTGTCTGTCACAGGTGTCTGAGGCACCGCAGCAGGCGTCTCGGTGACTGTCTCGGCATCCGAGTCTGGCGCGCGCGGCGGGCCTGAACACGCGGCCAAGACGGCCAATACACCCAACAGCAGCGCTCGAAGAAACATACGTGGCATTGCGAGTGACCTTGTCTTTAGCATGTTGATCGGTGCTGACACTAGGGCAGCCTGATTGTTAATGAAGCGTGCGGGGCATGGCCAGCACAAATTCTGGAATCTCAACCTCGAAGGGGACACCGTTTTCGCCCACGCAATGATAACTGCCGCGCATCGTGCCCACAGGCGTTTTCAGGGGACAGCCACTGGTGTACTCGAAGGTTTCACCGGGCCCAAGTAGCGGCTGCTGACCCACCACGCCTAAACCACGCACCTCTTGGGCGACTTCTTCGCTGTCGCTGATGACCCAGTGCCGGCTAATAACCTGAGCAGGCCGCTCGCCGGTGTTGGTAATGCGCACCGTATACGCAAAAACAAACTGTTGCTTGGCCGGATCTGACTGCTCAGGCACAAAGCGCGGCTCGACCGCCACGGTTAACTCAAATGGTTTCACAATGAGATCCAAAGAAAACTGCAATAATGGAACAACTTTATTTTGGTATTCGACCATCATGCCAGAAATGACCGCTCTACCAAACGCACGTATCGCGCCTAGTATTTTATCTGCTGACTTCGCTCGTTTGGGCGAAGAAGTCAAAAATGTTGTGGCGGCTGGTGCTGACTGGATCCACTTTGATGTCATGGATAACCACTACGTCCCCAATCTGACCATCGGTCCGATGGTATGCGAAGCCATCCGCCCCCACGTCAGTGTGCCCATCGACGTTCACTTGATGGTTGAGCCGGTCGACAGCTTGATCCCTTTATTTGCCAAGGCCGGGGCCAATGTCATTACCTTTCACCCCGAGGCCTCGCGGCATGTCGATCGCAGCCTCGCCCTGATCCGCGATCAGGGCTGTCAGGCCGGCTTGGTCTTTAACCCCGCCACACCATTACATTGGCTCATCCATGTAATGGATAAGGTAGATATTATTTTGTTGATGTCGGTCAACCCAGGCTATGGGGGTCAAAGTTTTATTCCAGGAACTCTGGATAAATTGCGCCAGGCGCGCGCACTAATCGACGCTCATGTGCAGGCTGGGGGTCAACCCATCGCCCTTGAAGTCGATGGTGGCGTCAAAGTCGATAATATTGGCGCAATCCGCGCTGCGGGAGCAGACACCTTCGTGGCTGGCTCGGCGATCTTTGGTCAGCCCGACTACGCTGCCGTCATTCAGAACATGCGTCAACAGCTCAAACTCGCTGAAGCGGGTTCGAGTTAAGCGTTTTCATCGTGCTGCTGCGGCCTGCCCCTTTGCTTGGCCGGACAGCACGTTTTAATGACAACAACGATTCTAATTAACCCCTCAACCGTCGCCTTGACTCTGCATAATGCCTTCAGCCTCTAGCTCTACCCGCGCGCCACTAGCCTTTGATGCTGTTTTAATTGATCTGGATGGCACCTTAATGGACACCATCCCCGATCTGGCAAACGCGGCCAACACCATGCGCCATGAGCTAGGGCTGTCAAGCCTGCCCCAGGCCCAGATTGCAACCTTTATTGGTAAAGGGGCCAAAAACCTGGTCATGCGAATGCTGACTGTTGATGCCGACCCGGCCTCAATTTCGCCCGAGCTCTTTGAGCGCGCGCGCGAGTCGTATTTTCGCAATTTGCATCGGGTCAACGGCGATCAGTCAGTCATGTTTGCCGGCGTGATCTCTGGGCTTGAATTAATGAAAAGCATGGGTTTACGCCTGGCTGTTGTCACAAATAAGGCCACCGAATTTACCTTGCCGCTGCTTGAGCGAACCGGCTTGGCACCCTACTTTCAAGCCGTCGTGTGCGGTGACACTCTGGCACACGCCAAACCCCATCCGGCACCCATGCTGCATGCCTGCAGCCTATTAAACAGTGCCCCGGCACGTAGCGTAGCCGTAGGCGATTCGATCAACGATGCCCAATCGGCGCGTGCCGCTGGTTGTAGTGTTTTAGCCGTCCCGTACGGCTACAACGAGGGCCAAAGCGTGCAAACGCTTGATGTCGATGCTATAGTGGATTCAATTGAGGCCGCAGCCCATTGGGTAGCAGCGCAATAAAAAAGCAGGTTCGACTGGGATTGTGACTGTTTGAGCAACCGGTTGACGAACTCTGCTCAAGCAGCAACGTAAAGTTAACACTGAACACTTGAAGATGAAATCACTGAACCCAATTCAACTCGTCACTAGCGCCTCATGGCGCTGGTGGCGTTTTTGCCTCGGGTAAGGTTTTGTCAGCAGTCAGTCTTAGGGCTTAGGCCACCAGACTAAACATACAAGCCAAGCCCGTCCAAACATGGTCGGGCTTTTTTATTGTTTTTCCGACCTTTACGCCGAATTGCACTTCGTACTTGAAACCGCCCTACGAGAATTGTCTAAAAATGACTGAAATCGAATTTAAAGCCCTCGCAGCACAAGGCTATAACCGGATTCCACTGGTCGCTGAAACCTATGCTGATCTCGATACCCCCTTGGCGATTTATTTAAAACTCGCTCATAGCGGCCCTCTGGGTGGCAAAAACTCGTGCCTGCTCGAGTCAGTGGTCGGTGGCGAACGCTTTGGGCGTTATTCGTTTATTGGCCTGCCCGCGCGCAACATCATCCGCGCGCGCGGCACCACCACTGAAGTGCTACGTGATGACAAGGTGATTGAAACCCATCAGGGTGACCCGCTCGCCTTCATTTCGCAATATCAAACCCGCTTCAAAGTGGCTTTGCGCCCCGGTATGCCACGTTTTGCCGGCGGCTTAGCCGGTTATTTCGGCTACGACACGGTGCGGCACATTGAACCTAAACTAGGCCCCGCCACCAAACCCTATCCAGCCGGAATGGGCGAGGGCCCACCCGATATCTTGTTGTTGCAAGTCGATGAGTTAGTCATCGTTGACAACTTGGCCGGGCGTATCTATTTGATGGTTTACGCAGATCCAGCTCAGCCCGAGGCCTTTAATCGTGCCCAGCAGCGCATCAAAGAGTTACGGATCCGTCTGCGCAAGCCAATTGAAATCCCCTATAGCCATTCAAGTGTCGTCACGGCCGAAGAGCGCCACTTTGCCAAGGCCGACTATCTTGCTGCGGTGTTACGTGCAAAAGAGTACATCGCAGCGGGCGATCTCATGCAGGTGCAGGTAGGCCAAGTGATCACCAAACCGTTTAGTGATTCACCACTCTCGTTATATCGAGCTTTGCGCAGCTTAAACCCCTCGCCCTATATGTATTACTGGAACTTCGGCGACTTTCAGGTTGTAGGCGCTTCGCCAGAAATTCTGGTGCGCCAAGAGGCCTTGCCACTCAAAGAGGGCGCTCCCGCCGGCTCGGCACCCGAAACCACTATCACGATTCGTCCGTTAGCCGGTACGCGCAAGCGCGGTGCAACGCCCGAACTTGATGCTGCGCTGGCTGCAGAATTACTGGCCGACCCGAAAGAACGTGCCGAGCACGTCATGCTGATTGATCTGGCACGTAATGACGTGGGCCGTGTCGCCAAAATTGGTACGGTTGAGGTCACCGACACCATGGTGATCGAGCGGTATTCGCATGTCATGCACTTAGTCTCAAACGTTGCCGGCACACTTGAGGCCGGTATGAGCAATATGGATGTCTTACGCGCTTCGTTTCCGGCTGGCACCTTGACTGGTGCGCCTAAAGTACGTGCGATGCAAATGATCGACGAACTCGAGCCGGTGCGCCGCGGCATCTATGGCGGCGCTGCGGGCTATCTCAGTTACGGCGGCGAAATGGATGTCGCGATCGCCATTCGAACCGGTATCATCAAAGACGGCATGCTGTATGTTCAAGCTGCAGCTGGCATCGTGGCCGACTCAGACCCTGAACTTGAATGGCAAGAAACCGAGGCAAAAGCCCGCGCAGTGTTACGCGCGGCCGAACAAGTGCAAACCGGGCTTGATGACCCGTTTTAAGCACAGCAACTTGACACGACCTGGATTCAAACCATGCTACTGATGATCGATAACTACGACTCGTTTACTTACAACCTGGTGCAATACTTTGGCGAACTCGGTCAAGACGTGCGCGTCTATCGCAATGATCAAATCACGCTTAAAGAGATTGATGCGCTAGCGCCTGATCACATCTGCGTGTCGCCCGGGCCTTGCTCGCCAGCCGAGGCCGGTATCTCAATTGATGTCATCAAACACTATGCCGGTAAAAAGCCAATCTTAGGCGTGTGCCTTGGGCATCAAGCGATCGGCGCCGCCTTTGGTGGCAAGATCGTGCGTGCGCAACAAATCATGCACGGTAAAACCTCAGAGATCACGCACACCAACACTGATGTTTTTAAAGACTTACCCTCACCCTACACCGTGATTCGTTACCATTCGCTGGCCATTGAGCGCGCCTCGATACCCGAGTGCCTCGCGATCACAGCACAGACGACCGACGGTGAAATCATGGGGGTGCGTCACAAAACCCTGCCGATTTATGGCGTACAGTTTCATCCAGAATCGATCTTAAGCGAGCATGGTCATGCGCTGTTACGCAATTTTCTTGAGCTTGACGAGGTTAAGACTTGAGCACCTCTAGCCTTGGCCTCTCTTTGAACTGAAAGGTTTGCCTGATTACCTGACGAGTCGCCTCGCGCTCGTGCGACGAGACACCACGGAGCACCCGATGATTACACCTAACGAAGCACTACACCGATGTATCGAGCATCGAGAGATTTTTCATGACGAGATGCTGCACTTGATGCGCATGTTGATGCGCGGCGAAATGTCGCCCACTATTGCAGCGGCACTGTTAATGGGGCTGCGCGTTAAAAAAGAAACAGTTGGCGAGATCACAGCAGCCGCTCAAGTCATGCGCGAGTTTGCAACGCCTGTGCATGTTGCCAACCCCCAAGATATGGTTGACATGTGTGGCACTGGTGGCGACGGCAGTAGTACCTTCAATATTTCAACGACTGCGATGTTTGTTGCGGCCGCGGCCGGCGTACCGATTGCCAAACACGGCGGGCGCAGCGCTTCGTCATCATCTGGCAGTGCCGATGTGCTTGAAGCCTTAGGCGCCAACCTCGCGCTGACGCCGCCCCAAATCGCCGAGTGCATTCAAGAGATCGGCATTGGCTTTATGTTTGCACAAGCCCATCACGGCGCCATGAAAAACATCGCGCCGATTCGCAAAGAACTCGGCGTTCGCACCATTTTTAATATTCTTGGCCCGTTAACAAATCCCGCAGGTGCCGCAAATCAATTGATGGGGGTGTTTCATGCTGATTTAGTCGGCATACAGGTACGTGTTTTGCAATTGCTGGGCTCTAAACACGTGATGATTGTGCACGGCAAAGATGGCATGGATGAAGCCTCGCTTGGTGCCGGTACGCTAGTGGGCGAACTCAAAGACGGTGTCATTTCAGAATATGAAATCCACCCAGAAGATTTTGGCCTGAGCATGGTGTCAAATCGCGGCATTCGCGTGTCAAGCAAAGAAGAGTCTCGCGACCGCGTACTTGAAGCCCTCACCAACAAGCCAAGCACGGCACGTGATATCGTCGCGTTTAATGCGGGGCTGGCGATTTACGTTGGCAACCATGCAGCCTCTATTCAACAAGGTATCAAGATGGCGTTCGAAGCGATTGCAAGCGGTGCAGCCCGCGCAAAGCTTGACGCCTTTTGTGCCAAAACAAAAAAGTTTGCAGCATGAGCGATATCCTAAAAAAAATTCTGGCTGTCAAAGCCCAAGAAGTGGCTGCGGCGCGCGCCGTTTATAGCGAAGCCAACTTGTTGTCACAAGCCAAAGCTCGCAAAGACATTCGGGGCTTTGCGCAGGCGATTGAAACAAAAATCGAGCACGGGCACGCTGGTGTGATTGCCGAGATTAAAAAGGCGTCGCCCTCAAAGGGTATTTTGCGCGAAAATTTTCAGCCTGCTGAGATTGCAGCCTCATATGCCGCACATGGCGCGGCTTGTTTATCGGTATTGACTGACGAACAGTTTTTTCAAGGTGCTGACGACTACTTGCGCCAAGCCCGCGCTGCCTGCAGCCTGCCGGTGTTGCGCAAAGATTTTATGGTTGACCCGTATCAAATCATCGCTGCACGCGCCATGGGGGCCGACTGTATTTTGTTGATTGTGTCGGCCTTGACGGCAACGCAGCTTAGCGAGTTTGAGGCCTGCGCCTTTGAGCTTGGCATGGATGTGCTGGTTGAAGTACACGATGCTCAAGAGCTTGAGATCGCGCTTGATCTGAATACCTCGTTACTAGGTATCAACAATCGTAACTTGCGTACCTTTGAAACGTCGTTACAAACCACGCTTGATTTATTGCCGCGTATTCCGGCAAGCAAGCGCGTTGTGACCGAAAGCGGCATCTTGAGCCCTGCCGATGTGCAACACATGCGCACACACGACGTTCAAGCCTTTTTGGTGGGTGAAGCGTTTATGCGCGCGCCCGAGCCTGGTGTTGAGTTGGCGCGGCTGTTTGATTAAAGCTGAGCGCTACGATCGCCGCGGCTAAAGCCCGACAAGACCTGGTCGAGGCCTTGGCTTAGCGCCATCACTTTGAAGAGTTCACCCATCTCGGCTTCAGACAGCAGCTTTTGCACAGCGCCGTGCGTCTGCGCAAGGGCCTTGGCATCGGTTTGATCAAGCTTATTTAAGAGCTCTGGCAAACCACTATTCAGTAAAAACCTTGCCTGAGACGTGTAGCCCAACACCTCAAGGCCTGCTGCAAACGCCGCCTCAGCGATCGCGGTGAAATCCACATGCGCGGTGATATCTTGCAAGCCCGGCGCTAAAAATACATCATCGTGTGCACGATGCTGTATGTGACACATCAGGGTGCCACGTTGACGTTGAGGATGAAAAAACTCATGGCGTGGAAACCCATAATCAATTAATAAGGCCGCGCCCTTAGTCAGCCAAGTGGCTAGATCGCGTACCCAGGCTTCGGCCTGCAGATTGATTTCAGAGCGATAGCCCGGCAGATAAGGCATACGCGCGCGCACCGCCTGCTCAAGTGCTGTGGGTGCCACGCGGTCTTGATACTGAAAACTCTCGCCCTCAGCAACGACACCGCGCTGCAACACTTGATCGTCGTGCTCTGCCCAGGCAAAGAGTTCAACCGGCATCGCATCAAGCACTTCGTTGGCGAGGATACAGCCCGTGAATTGCGCAGGGGTATGGTCTAGCCAGACCACTCTTTTGCCCCAAGGGGCGAGCAACTGCTGCTGCCTGAGTTTCAAGTCGGCAGACACTTCAAGTATGAAATAACTGGCGGTGAAGCCTTGCGAATCTAACGCACTTAAGACGCTATGCGCCAAGGCGCCACTGCCGGCGCCAAACTCCAGGATGTTTGCTGAAGCAGACTGCTGCAAGACTTCGAGCACCTGCCGCGCTAACGTGTGACCAAATAGCGGAGTCAGTTGAGGCGCGGTAACAAAGTCGCCGCTGATCGCGCCATGATTACTGCTGTTGCTGATGCTGTTGTTGCTATTGGTGTTGCTGGTGCCGTCATAAGCGTCGCTCTGGCTCTCACGCGGCTGCGAAGCCACGTTCGCTTCGGCAAGCTTTACGCTGCCTGCTGCGTAGTAGCC
>JBAWWV010000007.1:0-36454 GCA_037146575.1 Alcaligenaceae bacterium
GTGGTAACCGGTGCAGGTGGTGGTTTAGGGCTAGCAATTATTGAGAAATTCGCCCGTGGTGGCGCTGCAATTATCGCCCTCGACTATTCACAAAAAATGGCCGACGCCGCAGCCGAAAAAGTTCGTTCGCTGACCAAGCAAAAAGTACTCGCATTGCAATTTGATGTGGCTGACCATAAATCTGTCGCCAAGGCCTTTAGTGCCATTGATCAAGAGTTCAAGCAGATTGATATTTTAGTAAACTGCGCAGGCGTACGCGAAGTTCAAAAGATTTATGACCTTGACCCCGAAGAATGGCGTCGCGTCATCGACATTAACTTAAACGGGCCTTTTTACTGCGCGCGCGAAGCCGTACTGCGTATGCGTAAAACGGGCGGCGGCTCGATTGTGAATATCGCCTCAGTTGCAGGCATGATGGGGCTCACCCATCGCCCTGCATACAACTCAAGCAAACACGGCATCATCGGCCTGACTCGCAACCTGTCTTTAGACTGCGCCGCAGATGGCATTCGCGTCAATGCCGTCGCACCTGGCTTGATCCGCACACCACTGACCGATGGCTACTATCAAGACCCTGAGTTTATTAAAGGGCTCAACGAGGTTGTGCCGATGGGCGCGCAAGGCGGGTCACCCGGAGACATTGCAGATGCCATCGCCTTTTTATGCTCAGCCGAGGCAAAATTTGTGAACGGTATCGTGCTGCCAGTCGACGGCGGTTGGGCAGCGAGTAAGGGCTACACCACCGGCAGTGGAGCAGCCCAATTTACGTCGGCTAAAAATCAGACTTAACGACCTCTAGCTAATATGCAAGCCGCCGTTCACCTGCAACGCTTCACCGGTGATAAAGCTTGCACCACTGCTGCATAAGAAGGCAATCGCTGTTGCCACCTCACGAGGTTGCCCTAAGCGTTTGAGCGAAGTTTGTTCAATTGAGTCTGCTCCACGCAACTTAATCAATTCAGTCGTCATCGGTGTTTCGATAATGCCAGGTGACACAGCATTGACACGAGTGCGTGGGCCTAGCTCGCGCGCTAAACTGCGCGTCAGAGACAAGATAGCGCCTTTCGTTGCCGAATAGTGCGAATTGGCAAACGAGCCGCGATGGCCCGCGACTGAGGCAATATTGCAGATCGCGCTATTCTCACGCAACGCCCGAATCGATCTTTGGCAAATATAAAAGACGCCATCAAGATTGATCGAAATGACTTTATGCCATTCGGCATCTTCCATCTCTTTAACAGGCCGAGCTAAGTAAATCGCAGCAGCAGGTACTAAAAAATCGATTCCACCAAAGCGTTTAACTGCAAGCTCAACCGCCGCCTCTGAATCTTTAGGATCACTGGAGTCCATTCGCAGGGTCGCTACGCGCTCGCCTTTGGGATCAAGTTCAGACGCAAAGCTCTTCAGCGCGTCGTGATCAAGATCTGTCAATACTAATTGAGCGCCATTGGCATAAAAAAGCTTGGCGACTTCGCGTCCGATCCCGCCGTTCGCACCCGTCAAGAGCAATACTCGGTTCTGAAAATCGTACATCGCGTTTGCCTTTTAAAAAATTGAAATATTAATAATTTGAACGTCCACCGCTAATGTCGTAACACGCTCCCGTGACAAAGCTTGCCTCATCAGACAGCAAAAATGCGACAACATTGGCAACTTCATCTACACGCACCAAGCGTTTCATCGGAATCTTTTTTGCTGCATCGGTACTAATGTAATCAGGCATCTCGTTACGCATTCCAGTGGCTTCAACTAGGGCTGGTGACACACAATTCACACGAATACCATGCGGAATAAACTCTTTAGCCCATGACTTCGTCACGCCGATGACTGCGGCCTTAGAGGCAGCATAGATCGAAAGCTCTTGCGGACCGTCTTTACCTGCGACCGATGCTAGTGACACAATCGAACCTACACCTTGTTTCATCATATGCGGCACAACTAAACGCGTTAATGCGAAGATTGCACGAACGTTAATCGCAAAGACGCGATCGACCTCAGCGTCTGTGGTCTCCCACATGGGTTTGATCGGCCCCAAGGTACCCGCATTGTTCACAAGGTAGTCAATACGCCCATAGCGCTCAATCGTTGTGTCGACCAAATGCTGAAGTGCGGCCGCTTCGGTCACATCAGCCTGCAATGCCAAGGCCCGACCCGCGGTCGACGTGATCTCGGCTTGAACGGTTTGCGCGGCTGTTAAGTCGCGATCAGCAATCACCACCGTGGCACCCTGATGCGCCAACTTTAGAGCGATCGCTCGACCAATACTCGCCCCGGCGCCGGTGACAATGGCAACGCGTGATGCTGCAACCTGGTCAACACTTTGATTAGAATTTTTCATGTTTAAGCACTCGTCAATTTATTGTTATTACAAATCGTTAGCTCGAGAATCATTCGACGGCTACCCCTAAACGAGGCTCGACAATCAATCGGCGGTCGCTCCTGACGCTTTCACAGCGCCCGCCCACAAGGCGATGCCCTTCGCAACATAGGCTCGGCTGTCAGCCGGCGACAGATCTAAGGGCTCTGCTCCAAGCTTGATCAAACGCTCACGCATCCCAGGGTCTGCCAAGACCTTTCTGACTTCGCCATTCAACTTATCAACAATCGGTTGCGCCAAGCCAAGGGGCGCTAAGAAACCGGCCCAAGTCGTCGCATGAAAACCCGGTACGCCTGATTCTGCCACCGTGGGCACCTGAGGCAATGCCAGCGAGCGATGACCGCTTCCTACAACAATCAGCTTGAGCTTTCCGCTTACGACATGAGGCAACACAGCAGGTCCAGACTCGAACATCAGATCAATGTCCCCCGCCATGAGCGCCGTCATCGCGGGGGTAGCGCCCTTGTAGGGAATATGCGTCATTTGCATACCTGTCTCAACCTTCAGCAACTCCATTGTCAAATGATTCGTCAAGCCAGTTCCACCTGAACCATAATTGACCTGACCCGACTTTGACTTCACAAAAGTAATTAAATCCTTGAGCGTAGTCGCCGGAAAGTTACTTCGCACGGCAATAAACTGCGGGGCCTCAACCGTCATGACGATCGGCGTAAAGTCACGAAGTGTTTTATACGGAATATTGGGATACAAGGCCTCATTAATGGCCAAAGGCCCACTTGAGGCGAACAGCAAGTTATAGCCGTCGGGTGCCTGAGCCTTTGCTGCTTCCATCCCAATAATTCCGCCAGCGCCGGGCTTATCTTCAACCCAAAAATTCTGCCCCATTGAATCGCTCAGTTTCTGCGCAAGCATGCGTGCAATTAAGTCTGCGGTCTGGCCAACCGGAAAGGGAACAATAATTCGTACAGATCGGTTCGGATAATCAGCTTGAGCACTTGCTAAACTGGCAACCAGACTCAATAGCAATCCTAAAAGGATGTTTTTCATTTTTTGTCTCTAGTTTGATTTGTTGTTATATATGGCACAAACTCTTACATTGCCACTGTATCGTATAAGAGAGCACAACGGCAACTATACTGACCCAAAGCAGTCAAACAGTCAGCACGACCAAGATGGTCAAACCAGTCCCAGTTCTTTCAACAAAACATGAAAACATTGATTTCACTTAAGCATGCCACGGCAACCCTTGATGAGTTTGGCGTGGCGACTCTCTCTATTTGCGAAGCGGGCTCTCTCAACATCTTATCGACACCTGTCATTTCTGACTTAACTGATGCCCTAAAACACTTAGCTCAAGTTGCTGAAGTCCGCACCCTGATTTTCAGAGGGTCAAGCGACAAGGCTTTTATTGCCGGGGCGAATATCAACGAGATGGCGACACTTACGCGTTCATCAGCGATCTCCTTCATCGCAAGGCTTGGCGACCTGTGTGAAGCGACCCGGATGTTTCCGGTACCTGTCATTGCTCGAATACCTGGTTGGTGCTTGGGCGCAGGACTCGAGCTTGCCATGGCGTGCGATGTAAGGGTCGCTGCGCTCAACACGCAATTCGGCATGCCTGAAGTCAAGGTTGGGATTCCTTCAGTGATTCATGCTGCCTTGATGCCCCGACTCATTGGTCAGGCACGCGCGGCCTGGCTGTTGCTAAGCGGTGAAAATATCAACACAGAGCAAGCCTTGCAGTGGGGTCTAATTCACGAAGCCATCGCGCTCACTGAGCTTGATCAACGTATTTTGTCAATCGCCAAAAACTTTGCCGCGCTAGGCCCCGCTGTCCTGAAACAACAAAAGACTCTACTCAGGCGCTGGGAGCAGCTCTCATTACCGGAATCGATCGCTGATAGCGTCCAAGAATTTAGCAAAGCGTTTGAGACGGGCGAGCCTCAAAAATTTATGAATGAATTTTTAGAGCATAAACGCGCGAAGAACAGGCCAGTTTCATAAGCTCAGACAAAAACTCACAAAACAGCTGCCCGACCGTTGCAAATCCACTGTCGCAAAACAGGCTGCTTTGAACGCCCCTTTCGAGAGCAATTGAGAGCATTGAGCGCTTTCGCGCCGACACGCATGTTATGGCTATAGTAACCTCGCTTGATGAGTGACCTAAGTTCAGCTAAGTAGGCGGTCATTCCATCAGTCGAGACAAGTAAAGCCATGACAGACGCACAGTCGAGTTCGTTAAAACGACTACAAATCCGCGGATCGGAGTCAGTCACTCCGCTCATCCAAAAGATTGGTTATCAATATATGACTGACTTCCCTTCGATGGAATTGATCCTGTCTAAGGCTACAAGCGCGCATGGGTACAAATCTGTTTTTCATGGCACGGCGGATATTGGCATGGTGTCTAGTGACATGCCCGACGAATTACTCAGACAGATTCAAGACAAGAACGGTGAATACAAATATACGTTAGTTGCACATGATGCGCTTGCTGTGATTGTTCATCCCTCTCACCCTATAAAAACCTTAAAGTTACAGGATCTCAAACGAATCTTTTCTGGAAGGGCTAAAGATTGGAAAGAGTTTGGCTGGGACGATGGAGGAAAAATAGAACTCTATTCGCCACATCCGACACAACAGTCTTTTGCTACCTGGCGTCGTTTGGTCATGGGTGAAAACCACCACGTCACAATTGAATCGAAGACATTGTCTGATAACAAAGAGATCATACAGGCTGTTAAAAACAATAGACAGTCCATTGCCTACTTAAATTGGGTGGCTGCTCATACGGCGGGCGCTACGGCTCTGCGCATTGATGATAGCTACCCTACCAGCGAGACAATTTCTAAGAAGCAATATTTGTTGAGCCAAGAGCTTCAACTATTTTCTAAGCGTAACGCCAGTGATCATGTACAACGGTTTCTTGACTACTGCACATCCCCAAAGACGGGGCAAGCAATTATCAGAGACATGGGTTGGATTGCAGTTGGATAACTCATGAAACGCAGAACGATACTCACAGGAGTTGGTTTAGGAATTGGCGGTGTCTGTGCATTTGGTGCAGCAAATTTTTACCATTCTTTGCTAAATTTCCGTCGACGCAAACCGTTGATAATTGGCGGTGCCACCGTCGTCAAGCGATTGTTAGACCTCCAACTCATTGAGGCCTTCATCAAACACCATCCAGAGGCTGATTTACTGATAGAAGGTGGCTATTCGTTTGGCGGGTTGATTGCACTAGAACGTGGGGCCATTGATCTTGCGATGATGTCTAATGATTTTTCTTCAGCAACGAGGACAAATTTCCTCGAGTATCTGATTGGCCTTGAAACAGTCGCACTGATCGTGAACGAAAACTCGGTGATCAAAGATATCTCTACGACTAATGCTCGCAAAGTATTTCGGCGAGAGATTACAAATTGGAAAGAACTGGGCGGTCCAGACTCACCTATTCGTGTTTACAGTCGACTAGACGATTCAAATACCAAGAGAACCATCGAGCAAATCTTATTGGAGGGCGGACTCATACACGAAAGCGCGAAAATGTTGTCCTCGAGTAAAGCGATGGCCCAACAAGTTTCTGCTGATCCACTGGCGCTTGGCTTCATCAGCCAACAGGGATATTTCAGGACTAAAAATCCGGCTATACGGATTAGATCACTCAGCATTGATGGTATTGAGATGGATCAGAGAAGCGTAGGCTTGGCCTTGTACCCACTTGTACGACAGCTGTTTTTGGTGGTTCGTACTGACGCAAGTGAAATCTCTAAAAAATTTGTCACTTTTGTTCTTTCTGATGAAGGCCAAAGGCTTCTAGCCGATAGTGGCGCGCAGAGGGTAAGTTAGCGATGGCGCAGCTTAACGAGCGGGCAATTACACATCTCGAAACAGTGCGACGACACGAAAAGGCTCGACGTATTTTGGCAATAGGTTTAATTTCGATCTTATTAATTATTTCTGGCAAGCTACTCTTTGACTTGATTCCTCGTAATTACGTACTTTCAATTACTGGTGGAAGCGTATTATCTGAACGTCATTTCCTGATCAAGCTTCTGCAAGACGAGGTAGCAAAGAGCTTCCTTTCGCTAAAAGTCGCAAAAACAGTTGGCTCGCTCGAAGCCCTAGAATTAGTGAACGCAGGCAAAATTGACCTCGCCTTAGTGACGGGTGGAGTCGCCAACACCTTTCCAAATGTCAGGCATGTCGCAACCTTGCCTCCAGAGTTCATTCATTTTGTCGTAAAGCCAAGTATCAAAAACCTAGAGGATTTAAAAGGTAAAGTGATCAACATGGGTGAGCGCAGCGAAAATACTGGCGTTCTCGCTCGTCAAATACTGACCCATTTAAACCTTGTGGCTGACTCAGACTATGCTGAAACAAACTTTTCGAATGAAGAGTTGATAGGCATGCGCGATGAAAACTTACCAGACGCTATTGTCGAGGTGTCGTATGCACCGTCTGTTTTAGTCGATTTTTTTGTGAAGAGACATGACTACCGCGTGCTAGCGATGCCATTTTCTTCTGCACTAGCCAAGCGCATAAGTTGGATCTCGAGTGTGACGCTCAACGAATATATGTACAGCGTTGTTCCGCCCGTACCGTCAAAAAATATTCCACTAGTGGGTGTGAATCTTCATTTAGTCGCCAATGAAAAAGTTGAACAGAAGGCCATCGTTGAGTTGTTAAAAACACTTTATGGGCCTCGAGTTGATGGTCGCTTTAGTCAGGACCTTGTTAAGACCGATCTTTTGATTCCCTCCGGCTATCCGCTCTCCTCAGGCACGATACTTTATCTTGATAGTCAAAAGCCGATATTAACGACAGAGTTGAGCGCCAAACTAAAAACAATGATTGAGTTGCTGGTCAGTTTAGGCTCGGTTTTGATCTTAGTCTGGAGGTGGTTCAAGAGCGAACAGGATGAAGAATTTAAATATGAAACCACATCGCTCGAGGAATTAGTTAAAGCTAAACCTCCTAAGGGCTGACTATCTGATTGAGAGTTGAACGCTTGCCACCGCATCACTCACCGTGTTTCTCAATAATGAGTACACTGACAAGACACACTTCTTATCCGATAACAATAACGAAATGATCAATATCAAAAAATTTCCGATTGGACTTGGCCTTGGCGTAAAAGATGGCGTCACGCAGCAAGCTTTGGATCGTGCCCTAAAGTCTGGCATACGGTTTTTTGATACCTCCACCTTTTACTCTTTAGGCGCCTTGAATCGGTTTTCCGACTGTTTAGTCGACAATCATATCGACCGCAGTGAAGTACACCTATGTGTAAAGTTGTGGGTCACAACACTTGGAAAAAATCGGCAATTTGACTACGATCCAATCGATCGCTCACTCGATGAAAACGTCAAAGCCTACGTCGAAGAATTAAAAATCGGCTTCATCGATTCACTAGTGATTCACTGGCCTGTCAAAGCAGATGATGAAGGCTACCCTGAAGAATTCATCATCGAAGAAATATGGCCGCGTCTAGAAATTTTAGTGGCAAGCGGACTAGTTAAGTCGATTGGCGTATCCAATTTCAACATCACAGAACTCCAAAGACTACTTCATATTGCAAAAATTAAACCTTGCTGCAATCAAGTTGAGTACAGCCCTTTTGCCTTTAACGTTGACTTAAAGAACTTTTGCACCAAAAGTGATATCCAAGTTGTCGCTCATTCCCCGTTCAATTTCGGCTGGAAAGAGTCTGGGCTAGCTCTCTTAAAAAACTCCTTCATCACCGCTCTTGCAAAAAAATATAATAAGACACCCGCTCAAATCGTTCTGGCTTGGGGCTGTGCGCACGGCGTGATCCCAATCCCTGGAAGCACTAACCCCGACCACATTGACGAAATCGCGTCGGCTCCTTTGATTGTTCTTAGCGACTCTGAAGTTCAAGCGATCGATCGCTTAAATAAAAAAGACTATTGCTACGCAGATTTTGGTGAATACTTTCGCGAAAGCCGCTATCTTAAGCAAGATGTTCCAAACATCGAGGCTAAATTCCTAGCGGCTGACCGGTCGTTCAAATCAACCCACCTCTACGACAAAAATTTTTTATCCGAAGTCAAACATGCGCTGACTGAAGGCGCTGGTTTTATCGTTTTACCAGAGCTGTTGAAAGATCTAGCTGAGCGCTTGTTGCCCTCACTCGATGCCAGCAAAATGCAGAAACTCGGACGCTGGGATGGTTTTGGGCCGCACAGTAAAGATAGTATTTTCAATGCGTCCCCAGACGTCATAGAATTAGTTGACCATCCGATCGTGTCACTCATCGTGCAATCGCTGCTAGGCTGGGATTGCAAAATAGATAATCTTGCCGCCAGCACAAGCCGTATTGCGCCCGATAATCACTCGTTGGGTCCTCACCAAGATTCGCCTTTCGAACAAAATCCCGGAAGCCCTCTTCCGCCAGCAGACTACCCGCTTGTCATACAAACAATCATTGCGTTTGACGCCTTTACCGAAAGCAATGGGCCTTTGTACGTTGTCCCTGACTCACATAAAAAGCGCTTACGGGTAAACTTACCGTGGGGCGGTAATACCCCGAAAGGCCCGGTCCCTGAGGGTGCAATAAAAGTCATCGTGCCCCAAGGATCGGCCATCCTGGCAATTGGTCATATCTGGCATGGGGCAGCCTCCAATACCACCGAGCAACCACGACGCGGCTTCTTAGTCGAATACGTAAGTTCAGTGTGTGAGCCGCGCGAGCGATTCACCACCGAAAACGTGAACGATGAAGTGCTTAAACATTTTTCAAGACGTTTGTTGCGAATGCTCAGCAACGGCAAACGATTCTTTTACGATCAGCCTTCTTTATTGATGCGCTATAAAGAATTATTAAAAGCTGAAATCCCAACGTATCTAAAGAACACCCAGGCTAACGCGAAGCTAGAGAACATCATTTACTCGACTCTGGTTCGAACCACTGGTGTAGATTCAGGCTTCTCCTCTAGCGAAGACGGCATGCTAAAGATCAAGCTTAGTTTGCCCAAGGTTATGGGCGGCAAAGGTGATGCGTCAAATCCCGAACAATTATTCGCTTCGACTTATTCAGCCTCTTTTTTAAGAGCTCTACAAATGACTGCTGGTCAAAAATTGATTGACCTGCCCGCGACCACCTCAATCGACGCCAAAGTGTCTTTGGGAACTTCTGCAAACGGGATCGGGATTGCAGTCACTTTGCTCATTAGTCTGCCTGGGCTTGAGCCGATGCTCGCGCAAGAATTAATTGACACCGCCAATAAGATTTGCCCTTACTCAAATGCTTTAAAGGGAAATGTTCAGATTGAACTGTCGTTGGCGCAAACAAATTGATGGGTTCGTTTCACGAATACAATCAAAACCGTTTCGGAAAAATATTAAATCCCAACAGATTTCTTAGATACAGCGGGACCACTTGAAGGGCTCCCCACTCGGGTTTAAACATGCTAGTTTTGCACCAAATATTGACCGAAATAATCGTGCTACAGCTAACGACTTGATGCCACCAATAGGACGGCACATATAAAGCCGTACCAGGCTTTATCATGAAATCGTAAAACTTGACTTTTTGAGCCTTAGGAAATTTTTCAAAATCAGGCCTCAGCGGATTGAAGTCGGTAATCTTTGGATAGTTTGACAGCGCTGAGCGCGGATGTAGATTTAAAAAGCTATCAGGCTCAGACATTACCCAGCGCTTTTGGCCATACATCTGCATGAAAAAATTGTCTGACGTATCGTAGTGAAGTCCTGTCGTGTTGCCCTCTGGACCGTACCACAAATATTTAAGCCCCAATCTTTCTTGCGGCAACAAGGCATCAAACAGTATGTCTGACTTTAACTCTGGAAAAGACTGATTAATTCCTAAAGCGCCTAAATACAATCTTCTGCCAGATGTCGTCTGGCTTGCATGAATCTGCTGTGAGTACTCTTTTAGACTCATCTTAATGGGTTGGTGATACTCTTGAAATACGTCTGTTTTAGACGTATTGACTTCAACTGTTTTATCCCCAATTTTTTGATGCAAAAACTCGGGAGTCCATTGCGCCAAGCTCGGAAAAACCTCGTATAGATCTGTAATCAACAATGGCCGTTTTGAAGCCTCGCAAAAAACGCCAATATCAACGCCAGCATCCATCAAATCCTTCAATTTTCTTTGAGGAATTTGATCTGGATATAAGTTCAAGTGCTTTGAGTCAGGCGTCGGCGCTTTCATACAGCTCAACTTTTAAATAGCATTGCAATTTACGCCACAGCTGGCATGACCCACTCTGAGTTAGTAACGTAGAATTTTTCGGCATTACGCTGCCCCAGGCGCTCAATATGTTTCTCAAAATCCTGGATTGGCGTTCTGCCACCCTCAGGATGAGGAAAATCACTGCTATAGCAATAACATTCGTCAAAACCAAACCGTTCTACCAGATCACCAACAGGCTCGAAGCGGTACGGAGTCACTCTGATATTACGACGCATGTAATCGGAAGGCGTCATCGATAAAACGCCTTTTAAGCGATGTTTGAATATTTTCGCAACGTTATCTAAGTGCATCGCGAGTGGAGCAAACCAAACCGAGCCCAATTCAACGACGGCGAAACGTAAGCGAGGAAAGCGCTCAAAGACACCACCCAAAATGATCGTCGCCAAAAAATTCTGAGGAGAAAAAATAAAGCTAGCCATCATGTACGTGTCGCCAGGCTCACCATGATGACGGAACGACGTTTCAAAGGAAAGATGATCAACACCCTTTGACCAGGCGTCACTTGCCATAAAACCTTGCTCGCCGCCAGCATGCAGGATGGCAGTCGCGTTCGCCTCTTGCAAGAGCGCCCAAAGCGGATCGAAATTGGCGTGTGCGGGCGAACCACCACCAGGCGGAATCGAGCTGGCGATAACAAAGGCCCGAATGCCCGCTTTGAGCAAACGCTTTGCTTCGTCTAACGCTGCCGCAATGTTATGTGTATTTAAAATCGCGACCGGTAACAAACGCTTAGGCTCTGTACGGCTAAACGCGATCGAGTAATCATTCCAGCCGCGCATCGCGGATATACCCATTGGCGAGTCAGAAAACGCACCCATCTGAAGCGCTGGGTCAGCAAAGACAAAGGCTCGGTTCACGCCCATGTAATCAAGCGCCTTCAGGCGGCCTTCAGAGGTATATGCGCCCGCAGCACCCGAGCCCTTCAGGTTCCAGACCGTTTTCTCGTTGTAGTCGGTCGCCTCTGTGCCCATGATCTCGGGGATGCTATCCCGTTCAGTTTCTGGCATATCATCGATGGCTTTACGACACATGTCGGCATAAAACTTACCCGCCTCTTTACCGGCCACATTTTCGTAGAACTCAGGCGTCGGCGTAATGTGCGTATCCAGATCGTTCATCTTGCCAACAAATGGTGTCAAATCAATCATAATCACAACCTCAATATTTTTGCCCAAAAACTCGATTTAATGCAGCAGTGCGAACGGTAATCATGAACAGAATTATAGATACTTATCGTCGCTAATTCGTCTAGTATCCAGAAACTGTTTAAACAAAGCTCTCAAAACCTCAACAGCCACCAGTTTGAGCCTCTCGCAGAGCTATTTTGAGTTAACCTAGTCACATACTGTTCATCGTCAGCATGTTTGACTGGAATTACGCCTTTTCAGCGAGCAAAATGCGATTCGTGATTTCGTCAAAATTGTTTTAAGTTGAGCCATGGATGAGAATTTTGAAGCTCGGCTCGGCTCTCTATCCCCGGCTAAGCGTGCACTCCTAGAAAAAATCAAGGCTGCCAAGGTTCAAGCCAGTGCAGCTGAGACTCAGCGGAATGAAGCGATTCCGCGACGAAACGATCCAACGAGTCCTGCCCCGTTATCGTTTGCGCAGCAACGTCTTTGGTTTTTAGCTCAGTTAGACGGGCTTGATGCGACCTACAACATGCCCTCGGCGATCGAGTTGCTTGGGCCGTTAGACGTCACGGTACTCAAAAAGGTCTTTGATGAGATTTGTGATCGCCATGAAGCATTGAGAACTAATTTCGTCACCATTGACGGACAAGCCTGTCAAATCACTCGGGACTCGCGGCAAACCGACCTTGCTGTTGTGAATTTACAAGACTTAACGCTCAGCAAGCAACAAGAAGAATACGAACGCCTCTCTTTAGCCGCGTGTCATGCACCCTTTGATCTTGAACATGATCACTTGTTGCGTTTGAGATTAGTTAAATTCAATGAGCAACGATATATTCTGCTGATGGTTGTGCATCACATCGTCTCGGATGGCTGGTCAAATGGTAATGTGCTGTTAAAAGAAATTTGCATGCTGTACGAAGCTTTCTCTCAAGGTTTAGCTTCGCCACTTTTGCCACTACCGATTCAGTACGCTGACTTCGCGCAATGGCAAAGAAAATTATTGGATGGACCTCGATCAGACATCTTAATCAGGTACTGGAAGACCAAGCTCAAAGGTATCCCTAGCCTCATTGAACTACCGACCGATTACCCACGACCGCTCAGACAAACTTACGCGGGTAAAACAACTTACTTCACCATCGACTCAAGTCGCCTCCAGTCCCTGAAGTCGCTCGGCAAACCAATCGGAGCCTCGCTGTTCGTCGTCTTGCAAGCCGTTTTTTGCACGCTCATCGCACGCTATAGTCGACAACGCACGGTTGTGCTTGGCTCACCTATTGCCAATCGCACGAGCAAAGAGCTTGAACAACTGATTGGTTTTTTTCTAAATACCTTGGTCTTACGCACTGACGTCGACCCTCAGGCGAAATTTACACAGCTATTGACACAGGTCAGAAATAATTTCTTAGAGGCCTATGAGCATCAAGACTTGCCCTTCGAGAGGCTTGTCGAAGTGGCTGATCCCGAACGCAACCCTAGTTTCTCTCCGCTTTTTCAGGTCATGCTGATCCTCCAAAATCAAAATGAACAGAGAGAGGGCTTGCGTATCGGCGATGTGCGATTAAAAGCAGTCCCCATTGCCGCTGAAACAGCAATGTTTGACCTCACGCTAAAGTTCGAAGAGCAAAGCGAACAATTATTTGCAGAACTTGAATACAACACAGACTTGTTCAAAGCAAGCACGATCCAAAGATTCGTTGAGCATTTCGAAAACCTACTCGATGCAATCATTCAAAATCCGGAGCAAAAAGTCTCGAACCTGATTCTTTCAGGTGCGGGTGAACTCAAACAAATCACAAGCGACTTTAACCAAACAAGCAAGCAATACGCTCAGCAAGAGACGCTTTGCGATTTGTTCGAGCGGCAAGCGGCCGACTATCCTGACCGCATTGCTGTGTTGTTTGAGGGCCAGCAAATTTCTTTTGGCGAACTCAATGTTCGTGCCTCGCACTTAGCCGCCTATCTGACGAGTCAAGGCGCCACCACAGAGACCTTGATTGGTTTATGTGTCGAGCGGTCACCCCTTCTCATCATTGGCTTATTAGGCATTTTAAAAAGTGGGGCCGCTTATGTTCCCATCGATCCGAGTTATCCAACAAACCGGATTAAAGATATGGTGGACACGGCGCAGCTTCGACTGATCGTTGCGCAAAACTCCACTAAGCACCTGTTCGCGTTAGATCCCGTTGACGCAGTCTGTCTCGACTCAGACTGGAGTCTCATCAAGGCTGCAGCGGCCACTGCGTTTCTGGTCACGCGCCATCGTCTGCCCGGCGACAGCTTGGCCTACGTGATTTTCACCTCGGGTTCGACTGGCAAACCGAAAGGCGTACAAATCACTCACAACGCCTTACACAACTTTCTTCAGACCATGCTCGAGAAACCTGGTCTCAGTCGTCAAAGCACGCTGCTCGCAGTCACCACGATATCTTTTGATATTGCAGCGCTCGAACTCTATCTGCCCTTGATCAGCGGCGCACGGATTGCCTTAGTCCCTAAAGAGACCGCAGGAGACGGACATGCGCTTGTCAAACTACTCTTTGCGACACAAGCAACAGCATTGCAAGCCACTCCTGCCACTTGGCGACTGATCTTCGCGAGCACAGAGCCAGAGCAATTAGCCCTTGAACAAGCGCTGTGCGGTGGCGAAGCCTTGTCGGCAGAGCTGGCCGAGCGCTTGCTCAAGAGCAACGCTGAAGTCTGGAACGTATACGGCCCGACCGAGACAACCATTTGGTCAGCAAGAAATCAACTCCACCGCGATAACCTCAACGGGCACTCAAATCCGTCTATTGGCCGCCCGATTGCCAATACAAGTATCTTTATTATTGATCCAAGTCTGGCGACTACCCCACTCGGTATCCCTGGTGATCTCTATATCGGTGGCTCAGGCCTCAGTCGTGGCTATCTGAATGAACCCGGCTTAACAGCCGAACGTTTTATTCCTTCGCCGTTTAGCCAGCAACCTGGGCAACGGATTTATCAAACAGGTGATGTCGCTCGTTTCTTAGAAAATGGCGATATTGAATACATTGGCCGCTCAGACTTTCAAGTCAAGGTGCGTGGGTTTCGCATTGAGCTCGGTGAAATTGAATCGGTGTTGGCACAACACCCCTTGGTAAAGAATGCGGTCGCTGTCTGCCAGGTCAGCGATCAAGATCATGTCACGCTCAATGCCTTTATCGAAATAAAAAATAGCCAAGATCTACAGCAAAATCAAAGCCAGGATTTGATTTCGGCCTTACGTACTCAAATCGCGGCACAATTGCCTTCGTACATGTTGCCCTCTAACATTACGATTCTTGAGAGCTTGCCGCTCACTCCAAACGGAAAAATCGACCGAAAGGCGCTCCCAACAATCAAGAGTCTTTCAAGCCAAACACAATATGTCGGCCCGCGTAATGACCGCGAAGAACTCATGGCAACACTGTGGTCTGGCGCACTGAACGCAGAGCGCATTCATATTCACGACAACTTCTTTAACTTAGGCGGCCACTCGTTACTTGCGCTTCAAATTATCACCAAAGTTCGTGATGAATTTTTAGTAGACATCCCCGTACAAGCGTTGTTTGACCATCCAACGATTGCACTGTTAGTTGAGTTTCTTGACTCAAAGCATAAAACAATTAAAAAGTTAAGCCCGCCCATCCTGGCTCGCTCAGTCGAGCAACGAAGGGTTTCTGTACTGTCGTATTCACAAAAACGGCTATGGTTTCTGGATCAGCTTGAGGGTCTTAATAGCAATTACCACATCTCTACCGCGCTTGAATTACTCGGCAAAGTCAACGTCGCCGCTCTGAACGCGGCGCTGCTTAAAATTGTTGAGCGGCACGAAATTTTGCGAACCATCTATTCGCAGACAGACGGCGAACCGACGGCAGTTGTGGTGGAGACACCTCTCGCGCTGCTTGAAACGACTTGGCTAGACACCACGTCGAAACAAAACTTGGATGTGCAAACATGGCTGAGTGCTAAAAACACCAAGCCTTTTGACCTGTCTAAAGATATTCCGATTCGTGCAGATTTACTCGAGTTGAACGACAATCACTGGGCGCTAGCGCTTACGTTGCATCACATTGCCTCAGATGAGGCGTCAATGCTAGTGCTTCAACGTGAGTTGTTGACCTTGTACGAAATATGCGCGAACGCCCAGACTGAGGGCTTGGCACCACTGAAGGTGCAATACTCCGACTTTGCAACGTGGCAACAGCGTTGGCTTAATCCAGAACTACTGACCACGCAGCTCGCTTACTGGAAAAAAACCTTAGATAATTCTCCTACGCTTTTGAATTTGCCGATCGACAAACCAAGACCGGCGATACAAGGCTATCAAGGGCGCGCGTTGGTGTTCTTTATCGACCAAACCTTGACTCAGCAACTTAAATCATTATGTTCTGCAAATGATGTCACCCCATTTATGGGTTTATTCGCCGGCTACGCAGCACTATTGGCTAAGCATTGCGACACCCAAGACTTAGTGATTGGCACACCTGTTACTAATCGTAACCGCTCAGAATTAAACGAGCTGATTGGCTTATTCGTCAACACCTTACCCATCAGAATCTTGCTTGAGCCCCAGAGTTCTAGCGTCGAACTCCTGTCGTCGATCCGCAAGACGATGCTTGAGGGCTTAGCCAATCAAGACACGCCCTTTGAGTCAATCGTTGATGCGATCCATCCTGAGCGCAGTCTGAGTCATGCCCCAATTTTTCAAACAATGTTCGTGCTTCAAAATGCAATTGAAGAAAGCATTGAGCACTCTGAGCTAAAAATGTTACCGCTCGAGGCAGAAACCTCAAGCACTAAGTTTGACCTGACGCTGGCGATTCAAGTTGAGTCGAATCGTTTACGGTGTGTCTTCGAATACAACGTCGACCTGTTCGAAGAGAGCACCATCGAACAACTCGCTGCGCACTACACCCAATTGCTCGGGCGAATGGCCGAAAAGCCCTACGCAAGCGTTCTACAAACGCCACTGTTAAGCGTCGCCCAACGCCATCAGTTCTTAAACGAATTCAACCCACAGCTAGTCGCTCAGCGCTACACCTGTGCACAGACCCTTTTTGAACAGGCAGCGGCGCTTCGACCAGACGCCATTGCGCTGACCCACAACGACAACGTACTGACCTTTGAGGCGCTGAATCGGCAGGCGAACAAACTCGCATGGCAACTTAGAAAACTTAGCCTCGGTCCTGACTCGATCGTTGCCCTTATTTTTGAGCCCTCGCCTGAAATGGTGATTAGCATGCTGGGCATTTTGAAAGCCGGCGCCGCATACCTGCCGATATTGCCCGCGACCCCTTTCGAGCGCCAAGAGGTGATGCTCACTGAAGCAAGAGTGCAACACCTGCTTTGCTCTGCGTCGCACGATGGTGAACCACACGAGGGTGTCACAACCCTCCATATCGAAGATCTTCTGCGTGCAGACGCACCCACTGGCAATCCAACCTGGGTGAATCTAGAAGAGTCTCTCGCTTATGTCATCTACACCTCAGGATCGACAGGTAAGCCCAAAGGCGTTGGCGTCTCGCGGTCAAATCTCGCCGCCTATCTGAAATCTCGAGGTGATTTCTATACAGAGCCCGTGTCGGGCTTATTGCTCTTACAACCCTATGCCTTTGATATTTCTTCAGGAAATATCTTTTGGACACTCTGCCAGGGTGGCTGCCTGCACCTCGCACCAAAAGATTTAGCCGCAGACCCGACTGCACTGCTGCAACGTATTGCCCAAACGCAAAGCTCACATCTGGTTTTGCTGCCCTTACTGTATAGCCCCGTGCTTGCGCTTTCAAGCAACACTCACTTTTCGGCTTTGCGTCACATCATCCTTGGTGGTGATAGCCTCTTACCTAAGCTGGCTCAAGACCATTATCAAAGATACCCTGGGATCGCACTGACCAATGAGTATGGTCCTACCGAAACCACCATTATGTGTACCGCGTACACGGTGCCGCAGCAACTTCAGCTTGACCATATTCCCATTGGTAAACCAGTCAGTCAGTCGAATATCCGGCTGTTTGACCAGTTTCTTGACCTTGGCTTACGCCATCTTGGTGGAGAATTAACAATTGGTGGTCCGCAGGTCAGCCGTGGCTATCTGAATCAAGCAGCGCTGACAGCCGAAAAGTTTGTGCCAGATCCCTTTTGTACACAACCGGGCCAAAGGCTTTATCGCTCGGGAGATTTTGCCCGCTATCTGCCTGAAGGGCATTTGCTCTTTCAAGGGCGAAAAGATAAGCAAGTCAAGATTCGAGGCTTTAGAATCGAATTGGCCGAAATCGAAAATGCGCTGCTCTCTTTACCGATGATTCAAGAGGCGTGTGTCACGATCATTGGTCAAGCGAAAGCACCACGACTGTATTCATATCTCGTGTTGAAACAGCGGGGTAGCATCACTGCAGCGGGTGTCATCCAATCGTTAAAAAACCTCTTGCCCGAATACATGTTGCCAGCAGGAATCTCTTTTTTAGACGCCCTGCCCGCTACGACCAACGGAAAATTAGATTTCGACGCACTGCCGGCGCCCGTTTTTCAAGAAGAGTCAACTGAATTTGTTGCTGCGCGTGACGCGACTGAAAAACTGTTGTGTCAAATTTGGCAAGACGTACTCGATATTGAGCGTGTTGGCATCCACGATAACTTTTTTGATCTGGGCGGTGATTCGATCCTTAGCATTCAAATCGTCAGTCGCCTCAAGCAATCAGGGATCACGTTATCCGTCAAACAACTCTTTCAACAACAGACAGTTGCCCAGTTGGCGGCCATCGCGAGTTCGACTCCACAGATCGTTGCCCCGCAAGAGACACTGACAGGCTTTTATCCACTCGGCCCAATTCAACACTGGTTTTTTGAAAACTTTAGCTCTAGCCTGCAGCACTTCAACCAGTCAGTCTATCTGCACCTCGGCAAGCAGGTCGATACGGTAACGTTAGAGCAGACGTTACAACGGCTTGTTGAGCATCACGACGTACTCAGATCCAAATTTATCACTGCCTCAAAGGAGCGTGGCGAACATGAAGCACGCATCGAGAACGAGAGCACTTTTAAAATCGTAGCGCTTCACGATCTCTCAAAGAGCGCTGCCGAACATATTGACGCAGAGATCAGCGCGATTGCTCGAACTGCTCAAGCGTCGTTGAGCTTGCAAACGGGTGATTTGCTACGGGCTGTTCTGCTCAACATGCCAGAGGGCCAAGCAAACCGCCTCTTACTCATTGTGCATCATCTGGTCATAGACGGAATCTCTTGGCGCATCTTGCTAGAAGACCTCGAGTCTTTGCTGGTTCAGCATACTCAAAACATCGCGCTGCAGCTCAAGCCTAAGACCTCTTCGTTTGCTCAGTGGACAACTTCCTTAAGCCAGTACGCGAACTCGCAGCGCGCACTTCGCGATTTGCCTTACTGGCAAACGCAAGTCAATCAGCGCGTGCAGAAACTGCCTGTCGACATCTCTGCTAATCTTTCAAAAAATACCTTAGATTCAACCTTACATTTAGAGTCTTCGCTTGACGCCGAGACGACACAGGCGTTGTTGACTGAGGTGCCGAAGGTCTATCGAACGCAGATCAACGACATTCTGATCACGGCCTTGGTCAACGCACTGGGTCGCTGGACTCAGCTACAAGAATTTGAGATTTCGCTTGAGGGGCATGGACGAGAGGACTTATTTGACGACCTCGATATGACACGCACTGTCGGCTGGTTCACCTCGTTGTTTCCGGTTCGACTCAGTTATCGCAAAGGCGAAGATCTTGGCCAAACGATTGGCCGAATCAAAGAGCGCATGCGAAGCATTCCAGCAAACGGCTTGACCTACGGCCTGTTACGCTACCTCAACGCTAAGGAGCAGGTCAGACATTCACTGACACAAGCCACCGCGAGCCCAATCAGTTTTAATTATCTGGGTCAATTTGACCAAGGGGCACAAGGGCAAGTGCTGCTTGCTGAGGCCAAGGGTGACACAGGTTCAGATCTTGGTAGCGTAGGTCAACGACAAGCGCTGATCGATATCAATTCACGCATCTCTTCAGGTCAATTTTTTCTGAATATTAGTTACAGCAACAATATATACGCTGCTAAAACAATTGAGGATTTTTCAGAGCTCTATTTAAACGAATTACGCACTATCGTCAGACACTGTGCCGAGCGTCAGGCAACACCTTATATCGGGGATCGTTACCCGCTCGCGACCCTGACCGATAAAAATTACACCGACTTAACGTCAACACACGCTGACAATATCGAGGATATTTATCCGTTATCGCCGATGCAAGAGGGCATGGCCTTTCATAGCCGTCTTGTGTCCGAATCGGGGGCCTACATTATCCAGCTGAGTTGCGAAATGTCGGGCCGCTTCGAACCCAATACTTTCGTAAAAGCCTGGGAGAGCGTCTTGGCTCGTCACCCTAGCTTACGCGTGTTCATTTTTGAAGGGGGGCAGACTTCAGACCACCAAGTTGTGTTGCGTCAAGTCACACTTCAGTGGGAAACCTTAGACTGGACGCAACAGTCTTTCAATCAACAGCAAGAGCAATGGCAAGAACTGGTGACACACGACCGGCATCTTGACTACTCGCTAGAGACTGCGCCTTTAATGCGCTTTTATCTCGTCAAACTCTCAGCCACGCACTGGAAGTTTCTGTGGAGCCATCATCACATTTTGACCGATGGCTGGTGTCTGCCAATCTTGATGAAAGAGGTGCTGCATCACTATCACAATCCCGAGGTCACAACTCTACCTCGCCCGACGCCCTACCGCGACTATATCGCCTGGTTGAAGCAGCAAGACCTCGAGGTTGCAAAAACCTACTGGCTTAACTACTTAGCCGATTTCTCGGCACCAACCTTTCTGGGCATTGAGAAAAGTCTTCAAGAACACAAGCCATCCTCGCGGTCGCAGTTTGCTGAAGTGAATCTTCTGTTAAGCGAAGAACTTAGCGGCGCGCTTGCGGAGCTCGCAAAGCGTCATCGCTTGACCTTAAGCAATATTTTGCAAACGGCCTGGGCGACTCTTTTACATATCTATAGCCAATCAAACGATATTGCGTTTGGCGCAACGGTCTCTGGCCGGCCTCCTGAACTTGACGGCGTTGAGGGTATGGTGGGTCTGTTCATCAATACCCTACCCGTACGCGCAACACTCAAGCCGAATCAAACCATTGTTCAGTTCATGACAACGCTTTTACACAGTCAGATGGATAGTGATTTATATGCCTATACGCCACTGGTAACGATTCAAGCGTGTAGTGAACTACCGCCCAGAACACCCTTATTCAACAGCATTTTGGTTTTCGAAAACTATCCCTTAGATGACAGTATCGATGAACAGGCACAGGCGCTATCGTTCAGCGCCCTTCAGTTGCACGAACAAACGAACTTGCCACTGACGCTCACAGCGTCTGGCGGTCAACGCGTTCCAATTAAGATCTCGTATGATCAGAATATTTTTGCTTCTGAAAAAGTCAGTCAACTTTTAGAGTGCCTACACCAACTGTTGGATTTCGCGGGATCAAATCCACAGCTCAGTGTCAGCAACTGGCTTGCCAGTGTGACCTCAGAGCACGACCAGCGTCGTTTGCAAACGGCCATGAAAGCCAGTGAGTGTCCGTTACCAGACTTGGCGTTGACCCTACCTGAATTATTTGAAAGGCAAGTTCAACAGACCCCCGACAAGATTGCCATCACACTTGGGCAGATTAGTCTGAGCTACGCGGCCTTGAATCGCAAGGCGAACCAATTTGCCAGACAATTGCAAAGCCTCGGAGCCAAACCAGGTGATTTGATTGGCGTGTGTCTTGAACGCTCACCTTCGTTAATGATTGCCCTGCTCGGCATACAAAAACTTGCGGCGGTGTATGTGCCGATTGATCCTGAATATCCTCGCGACCGCGTCGCGTATATGGTTTCAGACTCACGAGCGAGCGTACTCATCGTGAGCCCACACGATTTACGTCATACAACGGCCTTAAGCGAAACCTGCCAGCTCTTGCCGCTCGACCTTGATGTTTTAAGCTCCTTTTCAAGCCTGAACTTGCCGAATCTGCAATCGCCCCTCAATCCGACCTACGTGATCTATACCTCAGGGTCCACTGGCAATCCAAAAGGCGTGGAGATCACTCAGGCGGATCTGGTGAATTTTCTGCTTTCAGTCAAAGACAAGCCAGGTCTGGAGCAAACTGATTCTCTACTCGCGGTCACGACCATTTCGTTTGATATCGCTGGCCTAGAGCTCTATTTGCCGTTGATCACTGGCGCCACGATTATGCTTCTAGAAAGAGAGCAGGCCTCAGACGGTGCCAGCCTGCTCAGTGTGCTTCAAAATAGTGGTGCTACCGTCATGCAAGCAACCCCGATTACATGGCGACTGCTTTTAGAGGCGGGTTGGGATGGCACGGGCTTGAAAAAAATTCTTTGCGGCGGCGAAGCGTTTCCGGTGGATTTAGCCAATCAATTGATCAATACCTCTGCCGAGGTTTGGAATTTATACGGTCCGACAGAAACTACGATTTGGTCCACACGCTTTGCGCTCAGTTCAAGCTGCGCTTATGACGTGAGCATCCCCATCGGCGAACCCCTGAACAACACCACGCTTGTTCTTCAGGATAAATATGGCAATCTGTTGCCCCACGGCATCGCTGGAGAACTGTTTATTGGGGGCAAAGGACTCGCCAATGGCTACCTGAACCGCCCTGCTTTGACTGCTGAAAAATTTGTGCCAGACGGCTATGGAACTCAGCCAGGTGCCAGACTCTATGCGACGGGTGACCTTGCAAAATACGATGAAAATGAAAATTTAGTCTGTTTGGGGCGACTGGATCAACAAGTGAAGTTGCGAGGCTTTAGAATTGAGCTCGGAGAAATCGAAGCGGTTATTCAAAAGCACGAGTCTGTTAAACAGGCAGTTGTTCAAGTGATTGAAATCTCGACGAGTGATACACGCTTAGCGGCCTTTGTGACCTTTGAACAACCAGCAGAGACCGCAGTGCAAACTTTAGAAAACTGGTTACAAACACAATTACCAGGCTATATGGTGCCAACAGAGTGGGTTGTTCTTGACGCCTTTCCGTTAACGCCCAACGGCAAACTCGATAAAAAAGCACTGCCCAAACCAAACAGGCAGCAGCAACTGAACTATCAACCTGCGACAACTCAAACCGAGCAGTTACTTGAACAAATGATGGCAGAGGTCTTGAACCTTGAGCAAGTCAGCCGAGAGGCCGACTTCTTTAACCTGGGCGGTCATTCCTTGCTCGCCACACGTTTAGTCACACGTATCAAGCAACACTATGCGATTAATTTTCCGGCCTCAACCTTATTTGAAAAGCCCACCATCGCGCAATTAGGGCAACACATTGATAATTTGCTCTGGAGCACTCAGCAGCACGACCTGCAGCAAGCACCCTTAAATGACGACGAAGAAGAATTTAAACTGTGATGTCACTTGATCTTTTTCTGAATGAGTTACGAGCGTTGAAAGTGACGCTGGCGGTTGATGGAGATCAGCTAAGCGTGCGCGCGCCGAAAGGCGTCATCACCAAAGAGCTTGGCGCGGCGATGGCAGAACGCAAACATGAAATTTTGCAGTATTTAAAACAGGCGCAAGGGCTGTCAGCCCAACCGAGCAAAATTCAGAAGGCCGATCGCTCATTACCACCAGTCTTATCGTTTGGCCAAAAGCGCCTTTGGTTTCTATACGAACTTGAGGGCGCCTCTCCCACCTACAACATGCCGCTTTGTTTTGGCTTAACAGGCGACTTGAATAGACAATACTTTGAGCAAGCGCTCAGCCTGGTGATTCAACGCCATGAAACACTTCGCTATCGCTTTATTAACAGCTCAACAGGCCCAACGATTGTCATTCAAGACCCTGAGGCCTTTGCCTGCGAATGGGTTGACTTAACAAGTGAGCATACTCATACGCCAGAGACTCTGACCCACGCAATACAGCACTTTAGCTTCGACCTGGCACGCGATGCCTTAATCAAAGCGACGGTCATCAAAACCAAGTCGAACGAATTTCAAGTTTGGATACTTTTGCACCATATCGTTGCAGACGGCTGGTCAATTGGCGTGTTGTTTAAAGAACTTCAACAAATTTACACTGCACTCTGCAGTCGACAGACTGCCTCACTGCCAGACTTAGCGATTCAATATTCAGACTATGCGCACTGGCAGGCCAAAGAACTAGGCGGCGCCAATCTCGAGCGTTTGATTGATTATTGGAAAACTCGCTTGGCGGGCAGCCCCGAATTACTGACTCTGACCACCGATCATCCAAGACCCAACTATCTTTCATATCAAGGCAACACCTACAACTGCGAAATCGATTCGCAGGTTGCGGCAGGCTTAAAGACACTCAGTCACTCGGCAAACTGTACGCTTTACATGACGTTGCTTGCGGGGTTTGCCCTTGTTCTGTCGGCGCATTCGGGTCAAGATGATGTCGTCATTGGCAGTCCGGTCGCCAACAGAAACGACGCTGTACTTGAAGAGCTGATTGGTCTTTTTATTAATACTTTGCCGATCCGCCTTGATCTTTCAGGAAATCCAACTGTTGAAGAATTTCTTAATCGAGTCAAAAACGCTTGTGTGAGCGACTTTAATCATCAAGAAATACCCTTCGAAAAAATCGTTGAAGTTCTTAACCCACCCAGAAGCCTGAATCACGCTCCGCTGTACCAAGTGGCCTTTGACTTACAAACTCCGACAGAGCAAGCCAATTCTTTTGCCGATCTTCACATTGAACCCCTCGCGCAAGACAATACGTCGGCAAAATTTGACCTGAGTCTGAATATCGAGGACAACGGCCAACAACTACTCGCCTTCTGGAACTTTAGCGAAGACCTTTTTGTGAGCGAACGGATTCGGCAATTCGCAACGCGTTATGCGAGCATTCTTGAGCAAATGGTTGCAAATCCAACGCGTTCGATACGCGAGATTTCACTGCTTGATGACCGCGAAACTAGCGCCCTGCTGACGCAACAAGTTGCCACAGCGTTTGAGTTATCACCCGAAATAAATGTTCTCTCGCTGATCGAACAGCGTGCGAAGCGTTCTGCGGATCGTATCGCGATCACGTTTGACCATGACTCAATCAGCTACGGTGAGTTAGACGCTCGCTCTACTCACTTAGCCAAGATTTTGCGTAGTTCTGGCGTCGGTGCAGAAGATCTGGTCGCGCTCTACTTAGAGCGTTCAGCTCAAATGATCGTGGCGATGCTTGCTGTGATGAAGGCGGGGGCTGCCTACATTCCGATTGATCCCAATTTTCCGACAGACCGGATTGCCTGGATTTTGGAGGATGCCTGTCCAAAATTGATTTTGACAGAAGCCGCTTTGGCAAAGAAGCTCAATACACCGCCTCAACCAATCCGACTTTTAGAGGCACTGATTGCACAAACTAACAGTGCACTGACTGAGGCTGACGGGTTGGTGCCCCTGCCCTTGATTTACCCCCTAAGCACTGCGTACGTCATTTTTACTTCGGGATCGACCGGAAGACCCAAAGGCGTCCAAGTGACGCATCGTGCACTCTATAACTTTTTGCAGTCCATGCAACGTGAACCGGGCTTTGAGCAAGCCGATACCTTGCTCGCCGTCACCACGATTTCGTTTGACATTGCTGGTTTAGAACTATTTTTGCCCCTCATTTCGGGCGGGCGCGTTGTGCTTGCCTCGCGTGACACCGCGATTGATGGCCGTGCCCTGCAAAAAGCAATACGACAGTATGGCGTCACAACCATGCAAGCAACGCCGATCACCTGGAGAGTGATGCTTGAGACCGGGTGGAAACCCACGTCGAACTTCTCTGCGCTGTGTGGTGGAGAAGCGCTACCTGTTGACTTATCCGCAGCCCTGACCACAGCGGGTGTCAGGCTTTGGAATCTTTATGGCCCGACTGAAACAACCATCTGGTCTGCGGTCAGACAAGTGGTTGAGTGCGCACAGACTGAACATGCTGTCGAACCGATCGGCCATCCCATACTGAATACTCAGTTGTATGTTCTGAACCGCCATTTCTATCCTCAAGCAAAGCAAATACCCGGTGAGCTCTATATTGGCGGCGAAGGCCTGGCGCGCGGCTACCTGAAGCGCCCTGCCTTGACTGCCGACGCCTATCGACCAGACCCCTTCGCACAACAACGGGGCGCGCGACTGTATCGGACGGGCGATCTGGTTGCGCGTTCAGAAGATCAAACACTTCAATTTCTTGGGCGAATCGACCATCAGGTCAAGATTCGAGGCTACCGCATTGAGTTAGGTGAAATTGAAGCCCGACTACGCCAGCACCCCAACACCAAAGAGGCAGTGGTCATTGCTCGCAGCGGCGCAAGTGATTCTTCGACTCGCCTCTTGGCTTACTTGACCCTCAAGGATAGCGCTGCACACTCGGATAAAGACCTTCGAATCTTTCTCAAAGAGGTGTTACCCGAGTACATGGTACCTGCCCATCTGATTGAGCTGGCTGCCTTTCCGCTCACACCCAATGAGAAGATCGACCGCAAAGCGCTTCCCAACCCCGAGTCTTTCGCTCCAGACATTACAGCCGACACAGCGCCTCAGCGGCCAAGTGAAAAATTAATTGGCGAGGTTTGGTGTTCTGTATTACAACGTTCTACCGTCAACATCGATGACAATTTTTTTGATATCGGTGGACACTCGTTGCTGCTCACCCGAGTCAATGAAGAACTGCAGCGTCAGCTTCAGCGCGATATTTCGCTCATCCATTTGTTTGAATATCCAACGATACGCTCTTTATCAAAGTGGCTGGATCAACAACAGGAAGTCAACGGGACGCCCGAACAACTTAAGCTTTCGTCTAGGCGGCTCAACAACGACGCCGTGGCGATCATCGGTGTCGCGGCGCGTGTGCCCGGTGCAGATGATCTGAACACGTTTTGGGAAAATTTACGCTCAGGTCAAGAATCGATTCGCTTTTTTAGCGAGACCGAGCTGCATGAGGCTGGCGTCGAGCCTGAACTGATCGCTTCTCCAAATTACATCCGTGGTACGGGTGTTCTGTCGAATATCACCGATTTTGATGCTGAATTTTTCTCGTTGACACCTGCTGAAGCAAAATTTATTGATCCGCAACAGCGGGTGTTCTTAGAGACGGCCTGGCAAGCGCTAGAGAACGCCGGCTATGCAGAGACTAAACGTTCGATTGGTGTGTTTGCTGGCGTCGGGCATAACGACTACTTAGTTCGAAATGTCGTGCCCTACGTGGCACGCCACCAAGACACTTCAGTGTTTCAGTTAATTCTGTCGAATGACAAAGATTTTTTGGCTACGCGCGTGTCGTATGCCTTTAATCTGACTGGCCCAAGTATCACCGTACAAACAGCCTGCTCAACGTCCTTGGTTGCGATTCATCAGGCCTGTCAAAGCCTGCTGACAGGCGACTGTGATCTTGCGTTAGCGGGTGGTGTCGCCATTAAAGTCCCACATCATGGCGGATATCTTCATGAAGAAGGCAATATCAGTTCGCCAGATGGCCATTGTCGCGCGTTCGATATCCAGGCCAACGGGACAGTATGGGGAAGCGGCGCCGGAGTGGTGATTCTTAAACCACTCAGTCAAGCGCTGAAGGATCGGGATACGATTCACGCAGTGATTAAAGGGAGTGCGGTCAACAATGATGGCTCGGCTAAAGTGGGCTTTACCGCCCCAAGCGTGAATGGCCAGACTCACGTTATTCAGCAGGCACTCGCCAATGCGCAAGTCTCTGCTGATACGATTGATTACGTTGAAACGCACGGCACGGGCACGGCACTCGGTGATCTGATTGAGATCACCGCCTTAAAGCAAGCCTACGCGTCTGTGAGTGCAGAGACGCGCCCTACAGCCTTAGGTTCGGTCAAAACAAATATTGGTCATCTGAATACTGCCGCCGGTGTCGCAGGACTACTTAAGACAGTATTAGCCTTACAGCACAAAGAAATCCCCGCAACGCTGCATTTCACCGAGGCGAATCCGAAACTCGGCCTGAACGATAGCCACTTCTATATCCCCTCGTCGTTGACCGAATGGCCGAGTCACGACCACCCGCGTCGAGCCGCCATTAGCTCGTTTGGGATTGGCGGAACAAACGCGCATGTCATTTTAGAAGAGGCGCCCGTTGCCGCGCCCTCTTCTTCTGCTCGCCCCTGGCAAGTCATCACCTTATCGGCCAAAACGCAACAAGCATTAAAGGCAACAGAAACACAGCTTAAAACGTTTATTGAGAAAAATGAACACACCAGGCTAGAGGATTTGGCTTTTACCTTAGGCGTTGGGCGAAAAGCGTTTCAGTATCGCTCAACGTTTGTTTGCCAGTCGCTTGAACAATTAAGCGAGCAACTAGCAAAGCGCGGAGTCGAGTCAAGTCAATCGCCCTCAGTCAAAAATACCGAGACCCCAAGGGTAGCGTTTTTATTCCCGGGTCAAGGAACTCAGTACGTCGGCATGGGCATCGCGCTTTACAAGACTGAGCCGATCTTTCGCGATAGCGTCGACACTTGTGCCGATACGTTGCGAACGTTATTAAATGTCGACATAAGAGATTTTTTTACTGAAGACAAAACTACTGCTGCGCAATGGTTCAAGCAGATTCACGAGACTTGGCTTACGCAGCCTCTGCTCTTTGTCACTGAGTATGCAATGGCAAAGCTGTGGATGCACTGGAATGTCAAACCCTTTGCAATGCTCGGTCATAGTCTTGGCGAATACGTCGCCGCCTGTTTGTCGGGCGTATTTGACTTAAAGACAGCGTTAACGCTGATCGCTCATCGCGGGCGACTCGTCTGGAGCATGCCTCAAGGCTCAATGCTTGCGATCGCTCAACCGGCATCACAGGTGGATCTGTCAAGCTTTACAGAGCTCTCTGTTGCCAGCATCAACGAAGACAATGGGGCCGTGGTGGCTGGGCCGACAGCAGCGATCAAGCGACTGTTTGAAACACTCAACACACAAAATATTACCTGCACCATCCTACAAACCTCGCATGCTTTTCATTCAAGCATGCTAGACCCGATCCTCGAAGAGTATCGACAAATCGTTGCGCAACACAAACTGTCTGCGCCAAGTATTCCCTTTATCTCTAACGTAACAGGCACGTGGATCACTGCGCAAGACGCGCAGAGTGCCGACTACTGGGCCAGGCACCTTAGGGCGCCCGTGCAATTTGCTGAAGGTGCGGCGACTTTGTTGGCCGAAACTCACTTGGTCTCTTTAGAGGTTGGTCCTAAGTCGATCCTTAGCCGTTTAGTCAAACGACGTCAAAACAGCCAACACCTTAAAGCGATCATCACCTCGCTCGATACAGACCGTCAGCCTGAAGACAAGTGTATCTATGAGGCCCTTGCCAAAATCTGGAACGCTGGCTTACCCGTTGCGTGGGAGCACTTTTACCAGCATGAACAGTTATCGCGTATTGGGTTGCCGACCTACCCCTTTGAACGTAAGCGGCATTGGATTGAAGCGCCTAAGCCAGGGGCGACGAATCAAAGCGTTGATTTGACCGGACGTCGTCCGCTCGAAGAGTGGTTCTATCTACCTCACTGGCGTCCGACCGTTTATCCCGAAGCGCTGAACCTCGAGGCATTTTCAGCAGACAGGCGTTTGTGGTTGATATTTGCAAATGAATCGACGCTTTGTCAAAGCTTGCTTGAGACCTTGAACGAACGACACCAAGAGATCGTGGTGGTCACGAGCGGTGCTCGTTTTGAAAAGATATCTGAGTCAGCGTTTATTGTGTCACCTCGAAAACGAGACGACTACGAAGCGTTAATCAAGCAGTTAGGCCATAAAAATATTTATAAAGTTATACATTGCTGGGCGCTCGACGTTAAACAAGAGCTCGCGAGCGAGGTCTCAGAACAGCAGCTCGAGTTTGAAACACACCAAGACCGTGGCTTTTACTCTTTAATGCACGTCAGTCAGGCCTTGGCAAATCTCATTCCTGCCGATCGATCGATTGACATCACTGTCATCGCTGATCGTCTGCATGACGTCTACGGAACCGGTCACGGCTCACCTGCCAAAGCGACCCTGATCGGACCCAGCCTCGTCATCCCGCAAGAAATCCTACAGATTAAGATTCACTGCATCGATTTAGCGCTAGAAACTACCAACACACGTCGACTCGTAACTAAAGTGTTGAGTGAAATTGAGAATGGCTCGTTAGATCCGATGGTGGCCTATCGCGCCGACCAACGTCTCGTGCCAAGCTACCAGCGTATTCAATTAAACAACCCTGTAGGTCTTCCCGCAGCCTTAACTGACAGGGGCGTCTACGTCATCACCGGCGGCCTTGGGCGAGTTGGCCTGTCGTTTGCACGCTACCTAGGTGAAAAAGCGAGGGCCCGGATCTGCTTGGTCAGCAGAACTGTTTTCCCTGACCGCAGTCAATGGCAAGACATCTGCGCGCAGAATTTGCCCTTTAGCGAGACCATTAAAACAATCTTAAGCATTGAGACTTCTGGGGCCGAAATCATTGTTTTGTCAGCCGATGTTTCAAACACGTCGTCTTTAGAAAATTGTTTCTCAAGCTGCACAAAGCATTTTGGAAAAATCAATGGTGTCTTTCATGCCGCGGGTGCGCCCTCGCTTGTCACGCCCTTTCTAGAGCTCACCACAGACGTAATCGAAGAGCATTTTGCAACAAAAGTCTTTGGTACCCTGGGCTTAAAAACGATTTTTGACCGTACGCCAGTCGATTTTTGTTGTTTGATTTCTTCGAGTTCAGCGGTGCTTGGTGGCCTTGGCTATGCGGCATACAGTGCTGCAAATATCTTCTTAGATCACTTTGTCGCGCTAGAAAATTCTCGTCAAGAGGACACGCGCTGGCTATCGATTAATTGGGATGCCTGGAAGTTTTCAGACAAAGCGACTAGCTTTTCGAAAACCCAAGAGTTTTCGATGTCACCTGAAGAGTCTATCGAAGCACTCGAACGTATCTTAAAAAATGTGCCCTCAGGCAGAATGATTGTTGCAACGGGTGACCTTGAATCTCGCTTTAAAAGCTGGGTCATACGGGAAGACTGGCACGATCAGCCTAACCTAGAGGACTCAGCAGCGCTACATGTGCGCCCTGAACTCGAGAGTCAGTTTGTCGAGGCTGCTACGCCGGCTGAGCGCAAGCTCAGTGACATCTGGCAATCTTTGCTTGGTTATTCGTCTATCGGTGTAGACGACAACTTTTTTGAACTGGGTGGCGACTCTATGCTGGCCATCCGTTTAATGAGTGCGATCAAAGATAAGTTTCAACGGCAATTGCCCCTCACCACGTTGCTCGATAAACCAACAATCAAAGACATCGCACTTGCACTTGAGTTGCCAAGCGCTAGCGCGACAGACTCTGTCCTGGTATCGATACAGGCAAAGGGTTCACTGCCGCCGCTTTTTTGCGTTCCGGGAACCGGTGGCTCTGTCATATACTTGAGAGCGCTCGCAAAGGAGCTTTCAGATTCAGATCGCCCCTTGTTTGGCTTGCAAGCGGTTGTGTCCCCAGAGACTCAAAAACCGTTCACCTCGATTCAAGACATCGCGCGCTTAAATATTGAGGCGATGCAAACCGTTCAGCCGAGCGGCCCCTATTACCTCTGCGGACATTCTTTTGGCAGCTGGGTTGCTCTAGAAATGGCGCTTCAACTGCAACAGGCCGGCCACGCACTTGGACATCTGTTCATTATTGATACCGGTATTCCGTCAGAAAAAGATCTGACAAGGGTTCAAAACTGGGACGACGCAGAGTGGCTGTCGATTATTGCTGAGACGGTCGGTCAAACGTACAACACGCCTTTAGGCCTGGTTGCCGAAGATTTAAAGACCTTAACGTGGGATGAGCAAATCGAACACTTGTTTAATCGGATGAAAGACAATGGTTTGATCGACGAGCAAGATGGGTTGCGCGACGTGCAATCGCTGGTCGAAATGTATAAATCCCAAGCTCAGATTATCTATACCCCTCAGAAGTTGAAGGTAAAACACTTGAGCCTGATTCGTGCAGAGCATATGCACGAAAGCTTTCTTGAAGGCATGCCCGAAGAGATGAAAAATGACCCTCTGTTAGGATGGTCTCGCTTTAGTGCCGACACCCCGACTTTACAGTACGTGTCTGGCAATCACCTAACGATGATGCAACTCCCGCATGTCAAACTTCTGGCAGCAGCCATCAATCAAATGTTGACTCGACCGACTGACGACCTTTTATGAATCGTTCCCCTACTCCTTCGACAGATTCACCTTCTGACAATGAAACGAAGCTTAAACAAGCCTTACGTCAGGCTGCTGCGTCAATTAAAGAACTCATTGCTGAAAACGACGCACTGAAGCACAAAAGTCCCATTGCGATGATTGGCATCGCCTGTCGGTTTCCCGGTGGTGCCGATACGCCCAGTAAATTTTGGAAACTACTGACTGAAGGTGTCGATGCAATCGTTCAGGCACCACCCTCTCGTTGGGATGCTCACGATTTTTTAGACCAAGACCTTAAAACACCTGGCAAGATGTACACCGCTCAGGGTGGTTTTCTCAAAGAGGATATTGAGCAGTTTGATGCTCAGTTCTTTGGAATCTCGCCCAATGAAGCACGTGCGATGGATCCACAACACCGCTTGCTGTTAGAGGTCAGTTGGGAGGCGCTTGAAAATGCCTTTCAGGTACCAGAACAATTGAAATTCAGCAGAACAGGCGTGTACGTTGGTATTTCTGGCGACGATTACGCCCTAAACCATCGTCACTCTGCTCGTCCTGAAACCATCGATGCGTACTCGATCACCGGTTCAACGTTCAGTACAGCAGCGGGCCGAATCTCTTATCTGTTTGGTTTGCAAGGCCCGTGCATGGCCCTGGATACGGCTTGTTCGTCATCGCTTGTTGCGATTCATCAAGCGGTTAAAAGCTTACAAAATCGAGAATCAAACTTAGCCCTTGCCGGTGGCGTGAACTTAATTTTGCATCCGTTCATGCATATTGGGTTCTCTAAGTTGCAAGCCATCTCTCCCGATGGCCGTTGCAAGACGTTTGACGCCAGCGCCAACGGCTATGTTCGGGGTGAAGGTTGTGCGATGATCGTTTTGAAGCGTCTTGAAGACGCACAACGAGACGGTGATCGTATCCTTGGCGTGATCAAAGGCAGCGCCATTAATCAAGACGGCAAAACAAACGGTCTGGCTGCACCCAATGGCAAGGCGCAACAAGCTGTGATCCAAGAGGCCCTCGCTGACGCGAAGCTAAGCCCTAATGCGGTCGACTACGTCGAAACACACGGTACGGGGACAATACTTGGCGACCCGATCGAAGTTGAGGCGTTAGCCGCCCTGTACGGCAAGAACCGCGACAGAGACTTGCTCTTGGGCTCGGTCAAGACAAACATTGGCCACCTAGAGCCCGTCGCCGGCATGGCCGGTCTTGCCAAAATACTCCTGTCGCTTGAGCACCAACAGATCCCTAAAAACTTGCATTTCCAGTCTCCCAATCCTCATATTCCCTGGGACTCGATACCGCTAAACGTCATTGCCGAGTCTGTCGCCTGGAAAAAAAATGACGTGTTACGTACTGCGGGCTTAAGCTCTTTTGGCTTTAGCGGCACCAATGCGCACTTGATTATTTCTGAATACACAGACGTTGTCACACCCGAACCTGAGCTACCCGATCAGCACCAGATACTGAACCTCTCGGCGCAAGATAACAGCGGGCTAGCCGCTTTATCAGCGCGCTACCTAGAGGTATTGCAGGCCGGCGAGTGCAACATCAAAGACTTGTGCTATTCGGCCACGCTTGGTCGTCCTCATTGGCCTTATCGTCTTTCGGTCATCTGTAAAGACAAAGACGAGCTCATCGACGGACTCAAGTCCTATCTTGAGGGCGCGACAAAGCCAAATGTTCAATTTGGCCACGTCACTGCACAACAGCCTAAGGTCGCGTTTCTTTTTACCGGCCAAGGCTCTCAATATGCGGGCATGGGCGCGCAGCTTTACGCAACAGAAATTGTATTTAAAAATGCCATCGATCAGTGCGACGAGATCATTCAGTCGCTGACCCAACAGTCACTCAAGTCTATTATTTTTCAAGAGCACTCTGAGACGATTCATGAAACAGGCACAACCCAACCCGCCCTGTTTAGCCTTGCTTATGCACTGTGCCAGCTTTGGTCAGCCTGGGGGATCAAACCACATACGGTCATGGGACATAGTGTTGGCGAATACGCCGCCGCCTGCTCGGCGGGAATCTTCAGTTTGGAAGAGGGCCTCAGGCTGATCACCAAACGCGCCAAACTCATGCAAAGCCTGCCAACAGGTGGCGGGATGGCTGCGATTTTTTGCTCACGCGAAGCAATCGTCCCTTTCTTAACGAAGTATCAACAAAGAGTTGAAGTCGCCGCCTTCAACAGCCCCAAACAAGTCCTTGTCTCTGGGGACAAGAGCGACATCTTAAGCCTTTGCAGCGACCTATCTGCCGTCAACATCGACAGCCGCGTTCTGACGGTATCTCATGCCTTTCACTCTTACCTGATGGACGATATTCTGTCCGAGTTCAAGCAAGAAGCCGAACGCGTTCAGTACAACAAGCCACACAGCTCAATCGTTTTAAATCTGTCAGGTAAAGAGGCAAACGACACGCCCCTCACCAGTCAATATTGGGTGGATCATATCCGACGGCCGGTTGAATTCTCTACCGGCATGCAGACAATCGAAGAGAAAGCGATCGATGTCTATATTGAAATTGGACCAGAGCCGATCTTGCTTGGCCTGGCTAAGCAAAACACTGAACGAGCAGCTGATGGGCTGGCAAGCCTTAGAAAATCGGTGCCAGACCAAGTACAGATGTACAGAGCCTTGGCACGTTTGTATATTCTTGGCGCTGAAATCCAATGGAAAAGTGTCTTTGCTAACAAACACGCAAAATGGTCAACCATCCCTAATTACCCTTTTCAAAGAAAAAAACACTGGCAAGCCATTACACCCAAACAAAATAAACAAAAAGATTCGAGCGCCGGCGCCACAGGCCCGTTTGCATTGCGTTACACCGAATCCCCTTTATTGTCCTGGGACATTGTCAGTGCCAGTCTGAGCAGCCAGACACTACCTCTTCTCAGCCAACACCAGGTGTTAGGAAAAACAATTTTTGCTGCAGCGAGTTACGTCTCACTACTGATCGAAAGCGCGAAGCTTTTCTCAAGCACTGTCGCTCAGTCTGTTACTTGCCTGACCATACGCCACCTAGTGTTTGAATTACCTTTGGTCATTCCTGAGTTACTGTCAAAAAGTGTACAACTGGCTCTTGAAAAATCCAGCCTCTCGGTCAAAAAATTTAAGCTCATCAGTCCGCACCAGTCAGAGCCATCAAGCTACTCGACGCACGCCTCAGGCGTGATTGAGATCGAGCAAAGCGCTCCAGTATCCACGACCATATATTCACGCATAACGTTCGATAAGTTGTGGGTGACGCTTTCAACGGTTATTTCAAAACAACAGATCTATCAACAGCTTGAAAACAGTCAAGTCAAGCTCGGGCCTTCGCATCAATGGTTAAATGAAATTCGCTTGAATGAAAGCGTCGCGCTGGCAAACCTATCGATGCCAGTCGGCATCGATAATCATTCGGGTATGCATGATGATTTCCTGCTTCATCCAGGGCTGCTTGATTCTTGTTTTTGTTTATTCGCCTGTCTGATTAATCCTGACGGTGCGAAAACACTTGTGCCATTTTCGCTTGAGTCTTTTCATCTCAATCAGGGCGTGACTGGAACTAAATTCTTTGCCATTGCAACACTGCGCGCTTCGCAACAACCCTCAGCCAAAACCATTGGCGATATCGAACTCTTTGACGAACTCGGAGAATTAGTCGGTCAATGTACGGGGATTGAAGGTCGAGAAGTCAGTCTTGAGAGTCTCGAAAAATTACTTCAAGACACGACGACTCAATCGTTATGTTATGACCTGGCCTGGCAAGAACAAGAACTTGCGGTACCGAGCAGTCTCTCGGCAAAGACAATCGTATTTTTTGCGGGCGAGCAAGAGTTTGATACCGTAGCCTGTCGAGACCTACGCGCAGCAGGTCATCGCGTGCTCGTCATCAAAAAAGGCTCAGATTTCAAGTCGATCGACAGCGATACCTTCACGCTTCATCCTCAAGTGAAAGAGCAGTTTTTACAACTGGCTAAGGCCTTGAGTCATCCAGACAACGCTTTTACTAGCGTCATTTACGGTTGGGGCTTAGACAATGAGGAGTCTTTAGAAGAGGCGAATCGAGGTTCGATTGAACCACTGCTGTATGCCTTACAGACGCTGATTGGTAACGCCTCTGCGCAAAATGCATTGCAGACACCGACCGGTAACGCCTCTGCGCAAAACTCTCAACAGTTACTCATTCTCACTTCGAACACGCAGTTCGTTTCTGGGGTGAGCGCTCAAACACCGCTCAAGCTGCATCAGTCAATCCTTTCAGGTTTTGGAAAAAACATACCGCTTGAATACCCCCAGGTGCAATGCGCAATCGTTGATTTAGATGCAAGCGCAAGCGCGTCTGAGAATAGTCAATTTGTCTGTCAACACGTGCAGCAATCCATGCAGCAAGCCTGCCGCCTCACGATACCGGCCTCTGGCAGTTTAGGAGATTTAGCCTGGCAAGCCTGCGAACGGGCGGCACCTCAGGCCGGTGAAGTCGAGATTGAAGTGCACGCCACGGGTTTGAATTTTAAAGACGTGTTACTAGCCCTACACCGCGTACCGGCGATGGGCGATGGCTTAGGCGTTGAAT